>JAQGHJ010000444.1 GCA_028288905.1 Phycisphaerales bacterium
GGTCGGCCGTGGTCAGTAGATGGGAAAGTCGGTGGACGGTCGGCCGTGGTCAGTAGTGGAGGCACACCGGTCGTTGAGCAACGGCCCGGTCTCGCTGCCCGGCACCGGCCGGCCGAGACGTCCCGCCACTACTGACCACGGACCACTGGCTACGGACCCTCACGCGATGTCCGCGAACCGCCGCTCGGTCTTCTTGAAGTAGAACAGCCCGAAGATGAGGAGGACGACCGTGATCACGATCGAGCTGGCGAGGTACGTCCACGACCAGCCGGGGCTCTCCCCCATCAGCACCTTCCGGAACGTCGTCACGATGCCGTACGCCGGGTTGAAGTGGAACAGCACCTTCCACTTCGGGCTGTTGGCGATCGACTCCGGGACCGGGAACATGACGAAGCTCAGGTACATCCAGATCTGGGCGGCGAACGGGATCACGAACCGCAGGTCGCGGTACGTCACCGTCAGGGCGGAGACGGTGTACGCCAGCCCGGCCCCGAGCATGGCCGTCAGCAGCATCAGGAACGGGAAGAACACGACTGTCCACGGCGGGACGACGCGGTAGAACGCCATCACGACCACGAACACCGGCAGCGAGATCAGCATGTCGAACATCGCCCCGCCGACGGCGGACGTCGGGACGAACAGCCGCGGGAAGTAGATCTTCGTCAGCAGGTGCTGCTGGCTCACCAGGGACAGCCCGCCCTCGTTCAACGACCGGTTGATCACCTGCCACCCGAGCATGGCGGCGAAGATGAACACTGGGAACGCGTGCTGCACCTTCGGCGACAGCTGGCTCGCCAGGTTCAGCCCGGACCCGAAGATGATCGAGAAGATCGCGACCTGGATGAGCGGGACGAGGACGGCCCAGAGCACCCCGAGCGTCGCCTGCTTGTACCGCACCTTCACGTCGCGCCAAACGAGGAAGTACAGCAGCTCCCGGCCGCGGCTGAGCTCCGGCCAATCGACGCCGATCCAGCCCTTCTTCGGCTCGATCACCGTCTCCTTGACCGGCTCGGCGTCGGCCGAGGCGGCGAGAGCGGCCGGCGAAACCGGGACGTTGCTGACGGTGGATGACATAAGGTTCATGGGCACAAGCGTCGCTCGGCTGCCGGGGGACAAGGCCCCGCCTCAACCCGTGGTGGGCGGCGGGGTCGCACCTCGATCCTCTCATCGGCGGTTCCCGTCGGCTTCTACAGAAGCGGCGACCCGGCCGTGGCGCGGAATGTTGGGGCCGGAGGACGCCGGCCGCGGACCAAAGACTGATCTAGCTTCTAGTTGCGCGACCGCGGCTCGCCCGTCGTGGCGGCAGACGCTCGTCGGTTCCCAAGGGGTCGGGCGCGGGCCGCTTCGCGGGCTTGGGTTCCCCCAGGACCGACACGGCGGGAGATCCCTACTCAACCGTTGTCCCCGGGCGGTGCCGGTAGTCCGGTTTGGGGGGATGATACCGGACGCCCGCTCCGCCGAACAGAGGTACGGCTGGACGCGGACGCAGGGACCGACCTGGGCCCCCCGCCGCACCCGTTCAAGGGCAGGGCACACGCGGGAACGAGAGAGCCCGCGGCACTGCCGCGGGCTGTTCTCTTTCCCCGCCTCGAGTCCACCGTCCCGCCGGTTACGCCGCCTTCGACAGGCTGGCACCGACCTTCTTCGTGCCGACGGTCATTTGGTAAGAGCCGCTCAGCTTCACGTTCTTGTACGTGTCGCCCCACACCTGCGGCAGCGCCTCCCACTCGTCCTCGTCCATGAAGTCGGACGCGGCCACCACCTCGTCGCCGGCGTAGTTGATCCCGTCCTGCTTGCCGCTGGTGGCCAGGTCCGGCCACACGTTCCCGCTGATCTCCTTGAACGTGCTCATGTCGCCGGTCAGGTTGATCGCCGACGCCGCCCCCGCCCCGTTCAGCTTCAGGTTCGGGGCCACGTACAGGTTGTTCTTGACCACGACGCCCGTCGCGTTGCCGTGGACCCGCAGGAACGACCCCGTCGCCGACGTCGTCACGACCGTGTTCCGCTCGATCCGCACGTCCTCGGTGCGGCGGACGCCGTCGTACCCCCCGTCGAGGTTCTCGAGCAGGATCCCCCAGTAGTCGTTCACCTGCACGACGTTGTTCCGGATCGCCAGGTGCTTCGTCCCGGCCCGGACGTTGAAGTAGACCTTGTTCGTCTGGTTGTTCTCGACGACGCCGTTCTCGCACTTGAACTTCTGCCACCCCGCGAACGCGTTGTACGACGCGAGCCCGACCCGCATCGTGCCGCCGTCGATCCGGTTCCCGGACACATAGAACCAGCTCGACATCCGCAGCTCGATCGATCCCTTGCGGTTGCTCGGGCGGCTCAGGTCGTTGTCGTGGATCAGCACGCGGATCAGCCCCTTGCCGTCCGACCCGTCCGACCGGATCAGGTGCTCCTGCTGGCTGTCGGTCATCGTGTTCCCGAGGTAAGCGTGGTCGTACCCCTGGCCCCAGATGCCGTACCCGCGTATCTCGTTCGAGAAGTGGTTGTCCTGCACGAGCACCCCGGTCGGGCCGGTCTCGGTCTGCACCCCGTTGGTGAGGTTGCGGAACGAGCACTTGCGGACCGTGAAGTTGTTCGCCGTGACCGTGAACGCCTCCGCCGGCACTTTCGTCACCCCGTACGCGCTCGAGAAGCCCCACATGCTGTCGAGCGTCAGGTTCTGGGCGAGGAACCCGGTGGCGGACGGGGTGACGTAGAACAGGCTGACCCCGAGCCCCTTCACCTTCCGCACGACCGGGTTCGCCCCGGTGCCGTACGCGTCGACCACCATGTTCTTGCCGGACATCCGGAGCAGGTCGCCGACGTCGAACGTCTGGCCCCGCTTGAGCAGGATGCGGGTGTTGTCCCCGGCCCGCTTGACGGCGGCCGCCAGCGTGCGGACCGCCTCGGCGGCGGACGACCCGTCGTTCGCGTCGCTGCCGGTGTTCGCGTCGACGTAGATCGCCCGGCGGGTGTCGGCCGTGATCGTGACCGCGGTCGTGACGGTCGTCGCCTTCCCGCCGGCGTCGGTGACGGTCAGCGTCAGCGTGTACGTGCCCGCCTTGTCGTACGTGTGAGCGGCGTTCCACCCGACCAGCTTGTTGTACTTCGTCCCGGCGTCGCCGAAGTCCCACTCGAACTTCGCCCCGATTGCATCCCCGTTGAAGATCTTCCCGTCGAGGGCGTTGACGTTCACCGTGTGCCCGGCCGGGCCGGACTGGCTGGAGGCGGCGAACGTGATGACCGCCTTCGGGGCCGCGTTCACGGCCAGCTTCGCGTCGAACGTCCCGCCCCACGAGGCGTCGCCGGTCGTGGTGCTGCCCGCCGGGGCGGTGGTGCCACCCGTGGTCGTGCCACCGGTGGCGGTCCCGCCTGCGGGCGTGCCGCCCGACGTCGTGCCGCCGGTGCCCGTCTTCGTCCCGGACGAGCCGCCCGTGCCGGTGGTGGTCCCCGAGCCGGGCGTCGCGGTGCCGCCGGTCGCCGGAACGTCCGGGGTGGCCGGCGGCGGGGGCGGCGGCGAGACCGGGGGTGTCGTCTCGCCGGTCGGGGTGCCGCCGCTGTCGTCGGCGCCCGCCTCGGTCGGGTCGGTGCCGTCGTTCGGGTCCTCGGCCTTGCCGCCGACCGCGGGCCGGCGGCCGTCCTCGGCCGACGCGTCGACCGGCGTATTCTTCCCCGCCCCGCCGACGAACCGGTCTCGCCCGGCGCCGCCGGTGAGCGTGTCGTTCCCGGTGCTGCCGAACAACAGGTCGTTACCCGCGCCACCGCTCAGGGCGTCGTCGCCGGCGCCGCCGTTCAGTCGGTCGCTGTCGTCCCCGCCGGCGAGCGCATCGTTCCCGCCCCGCCCGAACACAACGTCGTCGCCCGGGCCGGTGTCGACGGTGTCGGCCCCGCTCCCGCCGACGACGCGGTCGTCGCCGGCCCCGGTCAGAAGAGTGGTCGGGACGTCGACCGTCTGCCCGATCCGCACGACGTCGTCGCCGGCCGTGCCGACGACTCGGATCTCGCGAACCGCGAGCCTGGGGAACGTCGCCCGCCGCGGGCTGCTGTCGGAGCTGACGACCCGGAACTTGTCGGCCCGGGCGTTGTACGAGACGCTCGCCTTCAGTCGGGCGTCCCCGCCGCCGTCGATCGTCAGCAGGCCGTCCGTCAGCGAGACGGTCGACATCAGCTGCCGACTTTCCAGCGCCTCGCTCACCGCCAGCCGCATCGCGCTGAACGGGGTCGTCCCAAACGGGGACAGCGGGCGGCCAGTCAACGGGGCGACGGCAAAGGCGGCGGTTCGGGTTCGCTGGCTCATGCCCGTGAAATCGGGCTCACGATTGTTCGCCTGTGGCCTGCAACACCGCGTTCGACAGTTTTATTCGCCCCCGTCCCCCGCGGGCCGTTACCTAACCGGCACGACCCGCACCGTCTGCCATCCGTGGACCACCGAAACGTCCGATAGAACGGAAGGCGGGAGACCTAGCAACCCGATTCCTCGCTGCCGCGGACCCCTCAGCTGACGTGGCGGAGTTGGGGCCGTCCACGCCCCAGGAACGGCCGACGCCGCAGGCCTGGCTGTCCACGGACCGGCCGCCGCCGGGCCAAATCGACGGCGGCCGCCGGTCCTGTCGGACCGGCGGCCGCCGTCGATTTCCTCCGTCCCCGACCCCGTCAGAGCACTACTTGCCGCCGCCGATCACGCTCTTGACCTTGCTCGCCCCGCGGTGGAGGAACTTGCGGAGCCCCTTGGTCGCCTGCTCGACCGGCATCATGACGCCCTTGAGCTTCTCGTCCGGGCGTGCCTTGAAGATCGTGTCGTGGAACTCGGTGTAGTGGGCCGGAGCCGCCGCCGTGTAGTAGTACGCGGCGAAGCTCTTGCGGGCCTGCCCCTCCGGGCACTTCACGGCGTTCACGCCGTGGAAGCTGACCTCGTTCGTCTCGAACATCACGCAGCGGTTGAAGATCGGCAGGAACTTTTGGTGCCGGACCTTCACGTCCTCGTCCCACAGCTCGAACTCCCCGCCCCACGACTCCTGCCACCCCTTGTTCAAGTAGACGAGGATGTTCAGCCGGCGGTGCCAGCCGCGATCCTTGAGCTGGTTGAAGTCGAGGTGGACGTCGAGGTGCCCCCGGGCCCCGGTCGCGTGCAGCCCGCCGCCGACCAGCTTCTCGTCCGGCAGCAGGGCCGGCATGCCGGTGACGTGCTCCATGAGCCCGAGGAACTCCGGGCCGTTCAACAGCCCGTTCAGCCGCTGGAGCGGCTCGGGCATCTTGCGGGGGTCGGAGATCTGGAACTTCCCCTTCTCGTTCAGGTTCGTGAACGTGACCCCCATCTTCTGGACCTCGTCGTAGGTCGGGAAGCTGGCGGCGCACGCGTCGGCGAAATCGGCCTTGAGGAAGTTGTCCACCTTGAACCAGGGGACCGGCTTGGCCCCCTGGAACTGGGTCCGCAGGGCATCTCGGTCGATGGGGTTGATCAGGTCCAGGCTCATATTCTGTTCCGTATCGGACCGGCGGCGGCCGGCCTTGATGTAAAGGTCCGCGGTGGCGAACGGTTTGGCGACCGTCGTCAGACGACGCCCGGCGCGGCGGCAACGTCCAGGCTGTTGTCGGCATGCTTCGCGGCCGCGGGCGAGACCCGCCAAGGACCGCGGAGCGGGTTGTTCGGCTTGCGGAACGGCGAACGCAGTGTAAATCTCGGATGCGCGGGCTGTCCAGGGTGGGAAATGGGCTTGTGACGGCTGCGACGGCCGATACCAGTAACGGGTATGGTTTGTCGCGCCCCTGCCACCCACAAGCGGCCCCACCAACGCCGCACGGTTAACGCCAGCCCGCGACGGTGAGTGCGAAGATCCAACGCTATGACGATCGCCCCCGCCCCGAACCTGCCAGCCGTCGACCCTGTACCGGCGGCTCCGGCGCGACCGGCCTCTGGTAGCCCACGGCGGGCGCTGCACATCCCTGCGCTGGACGGAGTCCGCGGGCTGGCCATCCTGCTCGTGCTCGCGTTCCACTTCAGCCAGGCCGCCTACAGCAACCAAGCGAGCGGGCTGCGGCTGGCCGTGCAGCGGCTGACCGGGGCCGGGTGGGTCGGCGTCGACCTGTTTTTTGTCCTCTCCGGGTTCTTGATCACCTCCATCCTCTACGAGGCGGTCGGCACCCGCGGGTACTTCAAGAACTTCTACATGAGGCGGGTGCTGCGGATCTTCCCGCTGTACTTCGGCGCTTTAGCCGTAGCGTTCGGGCTGATCCCCCTCCTGTTTGGGCCGCAGCCTCATTACGCCGACGTGTACCGGAACCAGTGGGCCCTGTGGCTGTACGCGCAGAACTTCGTCCCGATCGACTGGCGGGCGTTCTCGCACTTCTGGTCGCTGGCGGTCGAGGAGCACTTTTACATGGTCTGGCCGGCCGTCGTGCTCGCGCTCGGCCGGCGCGGCGGGATGACGGCCTGCGGCGTCATGATCCTCGCCGCCGTGTCGGTGCGGTGCTACCGGGCGGCGTACGTTCCGGGCGGGTGGGAGCAGACGTACATCTGGACGTTCTGCCGGATGGACTCGTTGGCGATCGGGTCGCTTTTGGCGTTGGCCGTCGGCGGCGCCGCGGCGGACCTGCGGCGGTTCGCCCGGCCCGCGCCGTGGGTGCTGGCGGCCGCGGCGGCCGGTTGCGCC
>JAQGHJ010000461.1 GCA_028288905.1 Phycisphaerales bacterium
CGTGGGCCCGCAAGGACGGAACCGACCGACGGATCGGACTGGCCGGACCCTCCCCACGGACCCTGTGCGGCGGACGGAGGGTCGAAGCCCGGCTTTCCTGACCGCCTTTCCTGCGCTGCCGGCGCGGGCGGCGGCGCGGTAGAGGGTGCCGACCGTGAGCAAAAGACCCGCACCCTCGACTCGACCGATGTCCACCAGCACTTTGACGCCCGTCCGCCCGAGCAGGGGCCGGGACGGAAGCCGAGCCTCGGCTCGCGTCCCCAAGTCTTCCACCGAAACCTCTGCCGCCGCCGCCCCGCCGCCTGCAAGACCCGCGGCCCGCCCGCTGCCGCGGTCGGCCGGCGTGCTGTTGCACCTGACGTCGCTGCCTGGCCCGTTCGGCACGGGGGACCTCGGGCCGGCCGCTTACGCCTGGGTCGACCAGTTGAACGCGGCGAAGCAGACGTGGTGGCAGACGCTGCCGCTGACGCCGGTCGGGGAGGGGAACTCGCCGTACAGCTCCCGGTCCGCGTTCGCCGGCAACCCGTTGCTGGTCAGCCCGGAGCTGCTCGTCCGGGACGGGCTGCTGCGGAAGGCGGACCTGCCGCCGGACGACTTCGTCGCCGGGCGAGTGGAGTTCGATCGGGTGCTGTCCGTCCGCGGGCGGCTGCTGGCGGTCGCCCACGACCGGTTCGCGGCCGGCGGCGGCGGGACGGAACTGAAGGCGGCGTTCGACGCGTTCCGTCGGGCTGAGGCGGGCTGGCTCGACGATTACGCGCTGTACTCGGCCCTGAAGGGCAAGTTCGGCGTCGCGACGAGCCACACGGCGTGGCCGAAGCCGCTGCTGCGGCGGGACCAAGCCGCCCTCCGCGACGCAGCCCGGGAACTGGCGCGCGAGCTGGACCGTCTGGCGTTCGAGCAGTTCCTGTTCTACCGGCAGCTGGCGGCTTTGCGGGCGTACGCGGCTGGCAAGGGCGTGAAGCTGTTCGGGGACGTGCCAATCTACGTGTCCGGCGAGTCGGCCGACGTCTGGTCCCACCCCGACCTGTTCCAGCTCGACGCCCGGCTGAAGCCCAAGCGGGTGGCCGGGGTTCCGCCGGACCTGTTCTGCGTGACCGGCCAGCGGTGGGGCAACCCGCTGTACGACTGGGACGCGATGCGCGCCGACGGGTTCCGGTGGTGGGCAGACCGGATGCGGCAGGGGCTGCGGCAGGCGGACCTGATCCGGATCGACCACTTCCGCGGGCTGGCCGGGTACTGGAGCATCCCGGCGACCGCCCCGACGGCCGAGCGGGGCAGGTGGGTGTCCGCGCCCGGCCAGGACCTGATGGCAGCCCTCGGCAAGGCGCTCGGCGGGCTGCCGATCGTGGCCGAGGATCTCGGAGTCATCACCCCGGACGTCGAGGCGCTGCGGGACGACTTCCGCCTGCCGGGGATGCAGATCCTGCAGTTCGCGTTCGGCGAGGACGACAGCCCCTCCCTGCCGCACCGGCACGGCCGCAACGCGATCGTCTACACCGGCACCCACGACAACCAAACAACGACCGGGTGGGCCAAGTCGCTGGACGCGGCCGGGAGAAAGCGGTTGCACCGCTACGCCCCGGAGACCGAGCGGGACCCGGTGTGGGGCCTGATCCGGCTGGCGTGGGCGAGCGTGGCCGACGTGGCGATCGTCCCGATGCAGGACCTGCTGACCCTCGGGGACAAGGCGCGGATGAACAGCCCGGGCTCCGGGGACGGGAATTGGGGCTGGCGGCTGACCGCGACCCCGGCCGCGACGCGGGCGGCCCTGGCGCGGCTCGGGGAGCTGACCGCGACGTACGGGCGAACTCCCCGAGAGACGAAGTAGCGCGAATTGCACTACCTCAACGTCGACACCGCCGGAGCCCGGCCGGGCGTCCGGGGCGGCCTCCCGTGATCCGGCCGACGGGCAAGAACGCCCCGCCTTCGACACGCGACGCGCCTGGCGTGCCGCCACCCCGTTCCGGAGACCCGCCATGCCCGCCCCCGCCGAGAAGACGACCGCCGCCGACGTGCTCGTTGACACCCTGATCGCCTGGGGCGTCGAGGTGATCTTCGGGCTGCCGGGCGACGGCATCAACGGGATCGTCGAGGCGCTCCGCCAGCGGCGGGACAAAATCCGGTTCGTCCAGGTCCGGCACGAGCAGGCGGCCGCGTTCATGGCCTGCGGGTACGCGAAGTACACCGGCCGGCTCGGCGTCTGCCTGGCCACCAGCGGGCCGGGCGGGCTGAACCTGCTGACCGGGCTGTACGACGCGAAGATGGACAAGCAGCCGGTGCTGGCGATCACCGGGCACCACTTCCACGACCTGATCGACACGTACGCCCAGCAGGACGTGCCGCTGGACCGGGTGTTCGCCGACGTCGCCCCGTACAGCACGCGGGTGATGGGCCCGAGCCACGTCGAGAACGTGACGGACGCCGCCTGCCGGCACGCGATCGGGTGGCACGGCGTCGCGCACATCAACTTCCCGAGCGACATGCAGCGGGAGCCGGCCACCCGCCAGCGGGCGAGCGAGCGGAACAAGCCGCACCAGAGCGCCGGCGTCAGCCTGCCGGCGACGGCCACGCCCGACCCGGCGTCCCTCGACGCGGCTGCCGACCTGCTGAACGCGGCCGGGCGGGTCACGATCCTGGCCGGCCGCGGGGCGCTGGGTGCCGGGACGGAGTTGGAACAGGTGGCCGAGGCGCTCGGGGCCCCGATCGTCAAGGCGCTGCTCGGCAAGGCCGTCGTCCCGGACGACAGCCCATACACGACCGGCGGCACCGGGCTGCTCGGCACGAAGCCGTCGGTCGAGGCGATGGAGGGGTGCGACGCCCTGCTGATCGCCGGCAGCAGCTTCCCCTACATCGAGTTCTACCCGAAGCCGGGGCAGGCGAAGTGCGTGCAGATCGACACGGACCCCGCCCGCATCGGCCTGCGGCACGCGGCCGACGTCCCGCTGGTGGCCGACTGCAGGGCGGCGCTCCGAGGCCTGCTGCCGCGGCTCAAGCGGCGGTCGGACCGGTCGTTCCTGGAGAAGGCCCGGGCGGGCAAGCGGGACTGGGACGACCTGATGGAGAAGCAGGGCCGGATGCCGGACGTGCCGATGAAGCCGCAGGTCGTGTCGTACCAGATCGGCCGGCAGTTGCCGCCGGACGCGATCGTGTCGTGGGACAGCGGGACGAACACGTTCTGGGCGGCCCGGTACGTGCGGGCGACGCGGGAGACGAAGATCAGCGGGTCCGGGCTGCTGGCCAGCATGGCGTGCGCGCTGCCGTACGCGAACGCGGCGGCCGTCGCGTACCCGGGCCGGCTGAGCGTCGCGATCGTCGGCGACGGCGGGATGAGCATGTCGATGGCCGAGTTGGCGACGGCCGTCAAGCACAAGCTGAACGTGAAGGTGTTCGTCTACAGCAACGGGACGCTCGGGCAGATCAAGTGGGAGCAGATGCTGATGGAGGGGAACCCGGAGTACGGGGTCGAGCTGCACCCGATCGACTTCGCGAAGGTGGCCGAGGCGTGCGGGGCGACCGGGCTGACGCTGACCGACCCGGCCGACG
>JAQGHJ010000465.1 GCA_028288905.1 Phycisphaerales bacterium
CTGGTCGCGGACCCCGCTCGGCCCGGTCGGGCAGTGGCCCCAGGCCCTGCGGATCGCCGTGGACATCTGCCTCGCCTCCCGCTTCCCCATGTTCGTCTGGTGGGGGCCGGAACTGATCAACCTCCACAACGACGCGTACGTCCCAATCCTGGGGCCGCGCCATCCCGGCGCCCTCGGCCGGCCCGCGCGGGGAATCTGGGGCGAGATCTGGCCGGTCGTCGGCCCGCAGGCCGACGCAGTGATGACGCGCGGCGAGGCGACCTGGAATGAGCGGGTACTGCTGGTCATGGACCGGCACGGGTTCCCCGAGGAGACGTACTTTACGTGGTCGTACAGCCCGATCCGGGACGGGCCGGACGGACCGGTCGGCGGGCTGTTTTGCGCCTGCACCGAGGAGACGGGCCGGGTGCTGGCCGAGCGGGAGCGGGACCGGCTGGAGGCGGAGCGGCGCGAGAGCGAGGCCCGGTACAGGGCGGTGTTCGACGCCTCGCGGGACGCGAAGATCATCTACACGCCCGACGGCACGGTCGTCGAGGCGAACGCCGCCGCCGGCCGGATGTACGGCTACGCCCCCGGCGACGTCGCCGGCGCCCGCGCGGCCGACGTGATCCACCCGGACGCCCTGCCGGCGTTCCGCGAGTTCCTGCGGGTCGCGGGGGCGGGCGGGGAGTTCCGGTGCGAGACCGTGGACCGCCGCCGGGACGGGACCGCGTTCCCGGCCGAGGTGATCGGCACGTCATTCGCCCACGCGGGCCGGACGCTCCTCATGAGCGTGGTCCGCGACGTCGCCGAGCGGAAGCGGGCCGAGGAGGCCCGGCGGATGGTCGAGTTCCGGTTCCGGCGGCTCGTCGAGCACTCGCCGCTGAGCACCCAGCTGTTCTGGCCGGACGGCCGCACCCGGCAGGTGAACCCGGCGTTCACCCGCCTGTTCGGGATCACGCTCGACGAGCTGCACGACTACAACATCCTCCGCGACCCGCAACTGGTGACCGCCGGCATCGCCCCGCTGATGGCGCGGGCGTTCGCCGGCGAGCCGGTGGTCATCGACCCGATCCCGTACGCCCCGGACCGCGGCGAGCACGTCGGGCAGACCCGCTGGGCCGGGGCACACGTGTACCCGGTGAAGGACGACGCCGGGCGAGTCGAGGAGGTGGTGCTCGTCCACCACGACGTGACCGAGCAGCGGCTCGCCGAGGACGCCCTGCGGCAAAGCGAGCGGCGGCTCCGCTCGCTCGTCGACCAGTCGGCGGCGGGCATCGCCCAGACCGACCTGACCGGCCGGATCCTGTTTGCCAACCAGCGTTACATCGAGATCGTCGGGTACCCGCCGGACGAGGTCGTGGGCCTGCGGGTCCAGGACCTGACCCACCCGGACGACCGCGCCGAGACGGCCGCGCTGGTCGCCTCGGGGGCCGCGACCGGCCGGGAATACGCGATGGAGAAGCGGTACATCCGCAAGGACGGGTCCGCCGTGTGGGTGGCCGTCAGCGCCGGCGTCATCCGGGACGCGGCGGGCCGACCGCAGTCGATCATGGGGGTGGTGATCGACGTCTCGGACCGGAAGCGGGCCGAGGCCGCCCTCCGCGAGGGCGAGGAGCGGCTGCGGCTCGGCCTCGACGCCGGAAACACCGGCACGTGGGACTGGGACGTCGCCAGCGGCCGGGTCACGTGGTCGGACCGGGTGTACGGGTTCCACGGCATCCCGAAGGGCGAGTTCGGGGGCACCCTTGCCGACTTCGCCAGGGTCGTCCACTCGGAGGACCGGGAGCGCGTGCAGGCGGCCATCCACCGCTCGGTCGAGACCGGGTCGCCGTACGAGGTCGAGTTCCGCGTGGTCCACCGAGACGGGGCCGTCCGCTGGTTGACCACGAACGGCCGCGTGTTCTACGACGACGCCGGCCGGCCGGCGCGGATGCTCGGCGCGACCAGCGACGTGACGGTCCGCAAGCACGCCGAGGAGGAGCGGGACCGGCTGCTGGCGAGCGAGCGGGCGGCGCGGGCCGAGGCCGAGCGGGCGAACGAGGCGAAGAGCGAGTTCATCGCGGTCCTGTCGCACGAGCTGCGGACGCCGCTGACGCCGGTGCTGCTGGCGGCCTCGCTGATGGAGTCGCACCCCGGCCTGCCGGACGACCTCCGCGCGGACGTCGCGACGATCAAGCGGAACGTGGAACTGGAGAGCCGGCTGATCTCCGACCTGCTGGACCTGACGCGGATCGCGCAGGGCAAGCTGAAACTGGAGTCCGAGGTCGTCGACGCCCACCTGCTCGTCCGGTCGGCCGTCGACATCTGCCAGCGGGAGGACTCGCCCCGGCTGCACGTCGACCTGCGGGCGACGCGGCACCACGTCGCCGGCGACCCGACGCGGCTGCAACAGGTCTGGTGGAACCTGGTCAACAACGCCGTCCGCCACGGCGGCCCGGGCGCCGGGGTGACGGTGCGGACGCGGGACGCCGCGGGCGGGCGGCTCCGGGTGGAGGTGGCGGACGACGGGGAGGGCATCGACCCGGCCGTCCTGCCGAAGCTGTTCACCGCGTTCGAGCAGGGCGAGGTGCGGTCGAAGCGGCAGTTCGCCGGGCTGGGGCTGGGGCTGGCGATCTGCAAGAAGCTGGTCGAGGCCCACGGGGGCACGATCGCGGCCGCCAGCGCGGGGCGGGGCCGGGGCGCGACGTTCGCCGTCGAACTGCCCA
>JAQGHJ010000477.1 GCA_028288905.1 Phycisphaerales bacterium
TGCGCCGTGCCGGCCGTCTCGTTCTTCGTCGCCCTGAGCCCGGTCACGCCGATGCTGGCGAGCTGGCCGATGCCGTCGTTCGCCCCGCTGGTGGTGCTGGTCGCGGTGTTCGCCGCCGGCGAGTTCCGCCGGCCGGGCGGGCCCGACGTCGGCTTCCGCCGCGCCTGGCGCGCGGCGGTCGTCTACGGGCTGGGCGGCTGGCTGGTCCTGTCGTTCCCGAACGCCCTGGCCCTCGTCCCCGGCGCGGCCCACGCGCTCCGAGGGCCGTTGCGGCGGATCGCCGGGCACCGGGAGGCGGCGGCCGAGCTGGCCGAGGTCCTGGGGGCCGTGCGGACGCCGGACGGCCGGCCGCCGCTGATCGTCGCCCGCTACTACATGACGGCCGCCGAGTACGCGTTCTACCTGCCCGGCCACCCGACCGTGTACAACGCCGGCCGGCTGCTCGGGAAGCGGCCGAGCAGCTACGACTTCTGGCACGAGACGGACCTGACCGACCCCGCGCTGGCCGGCCGGACTGCCGTCCTCGACGGACGCGGGAGCAAAGGGTGGGAGGAGATCCTCCGCTTCGATTCGGTCGCGCCGCTCGCGGGGGGCCGGGCGTACCTCGGCCGCGGTTTCCGAGGCGTGGCGGAACGCTCGCACCGCCCCCGGTCCGCGGACTCGGTCTCGCCATAGTGCCGCCGCCCATTGGCGTGACGGGTCGCACTCCCGCCGCCCAGCCGCGCGGGAACTCAAGGCGACTTCCGGGGCTTCTCGGAGGGATCGGTCCGAAGGTGCAGCCAGTCCCTCTGGCCTCCCGCCGTCCCCGCCGCGGGGTCGTGGCGTTGGGAGCGTCGGTCCACCGGCCGTCGTAGGTCGGCCGTCAGGCGGGGCGTGTTACGCAGCGGACGATTCGACGGGCGACCGCGGCAGCATCGCGAAACATGGGGTGGCACGCTGGTTCGCCGACGCGGCGACGGCCTCATCTAATCTTGGTGGCCGTGCTGCCCGTGCTCGCCCTCACCCTGCTGGCCGCCATCCTGCAGGTCGGCATTGTCCTGTCGGTCGTCGACGGCCCCATCGTCGTGTTGTCCCACGGCGTCGTCATCGCCCTCGGCGTCAGCTGCGGCACCGACCGACGCCGGGCCTGCCGCGCGGTCGGCGGCCGCGGTCGTCGCGGCCTCGGCGGCTTGAGCGGAGGCCACCCGGAGATCGGCCCTGAGCTGCCGGGCGGCCGTCCTGACGGCGGCCCGCAGGTCCTTCACCCGAGCCTTTTGCGTTGTGACCCCACCCTCCATCTCCACCCGGGCCGCGGAGATTCCGCTCCTGATCCGACTTAAATCGCTTCGCAACTCGGCCCGGGCGGCCTCCCGCTCGGCGTCGCTCTCGGCCGCCCTGAGCTGGGCCTTGTCCGCGCGCAGCTCCTGCTTCCCGTCCTGCGCGAGGAGCCGCAGGCCCTGGCGGCCCGCGGTCGGTGCGGCTTGCAACGCGGACGTCGCCTCGCCGAGCGACTGCTGGCCCGCGGCCAGCGTCGCCAGGTCGGCGACGACGGCCGGCGTCTGCAACGCCGGCGGCACCGTGGGAACGGCGGCGGGTGACCCGTGCAGCAGCGTCCGCGCCTCGACGGCCTCGATCATGTTCGACATCGTCAACTCCTCGCGTACTCAGACGGATTCAACCGAGGCACGGCCGCCGTCCGCTCCCCCGGGGCCAGCCCATCCAGACGACCATTTTTATGTCGTACTCCCAGTCTACAGCAATCTGATGGTTGTAACTTCGCCCATCGCGTTGATGTCGCGCTGCCTAACCGGCTTGGCCCCCGGCAGCGTCGGGCGTTACGCCGCCCGCACCACCACCACCGCCTGCCCGGTTCCCCCGCCGGCCATGCGTCGACCGAAGTTGACCGTATCCTGCCGCCCGGGGCGGAGGTCATCCCCCGCCGCGAGTCCCCCCGCTCGCGGCACCCTCCGCCCTTGTTGGACCATCGACGCCCGGCCATCGGGGCTGGGCGTCCCGCGTTACACCGCCGGCACCCGCCTCATTTCCGGACCTCGAAAATCCCTAGGCCCTCCCCGGCCCCGGCTGCCGAAAACCGGTTTCATGGAAACCGACGCAGCCCGAGGATAGCCGCCCGACCGCCGGGCGATGACGCTCGTCGAACTGGTCGTCAGCCTTGCCCTGATGACGATCATCATGGGGGCGAGCACGTCGATCGTGCTGGTCGCGAGCCGGGCGTTGTCGAACGAGGCGTCGAACGTCGGGGCCGACGCCCTGGCCGCCCGGCAGGCGACGGACCGGGCCGTCGACGACCTGACGGTCGCGACCGCGGTCACCGAGCAGACGGCCAAGGCGGTGACGATGCCGTCCCCGACCGCACCGGCGACGGGGTGGCGGAGACCATCCGGTACGCCTGGAGCGGCATCCTTGGCGACCCGCTCAACCGGAGCGTGAACGGCGGGGCGGCCGGGGTCGTCGCGGCGAACGTCCGGGCGCTGAACCTGACGTACCTGACCAAGCTGGTCGGCAAGCCGCCGGCCGTCACCAGCGGCGAGCAGGGGTGGGTCGCCCACGCGGCCGCCGCGGGCAAGGCCAAGACGTCCGGGCTGACCAGCACGAACTGGCCCGGCGGGTCGTACGTGCCGACCCTGCCGGCGACGGCCGTGTCCTGGACCGTGTCCCGGTGCCGGGTCCGGCTGGCGAAGAAGGCGACGCTCGGGACGGTGACGCTCCGGCTGCGGTACGCGACGAGCGCGGGGGTGCCGACCGGGGCCGACCTGGCGACCGGGTCGCTGCTGACGACGAACCTGCT
>JAQGHJ010000478.1 GCA_028288905.1 Phycisphaerales bacterium
CGACGTCGGCGGCGGCTACCACCTCGAAACGCTTGACCGGTTCGTGGTGGGCCAAATGTGCCTGCCCAATCAGGAGGTCCGGACCGAGGGAGGGGCCCCCCTGTACGTCTGGTACTACCAAAGCTCCCCGGTCGGGACGCAGGTCGACGTGTTCGGCCCGGACGGGTTCGTCGGGACGTGCAGCATCTTTCGGACCGAGCTACAGGCCAGGGTGGCGGGCGGCGGGTGGGAGTGGCGCGTGGTGTCCTGGCAGGCGCTGGCCGACTCGGACATCCCAGAGGACTACGCCGGGCCGACGCGGGTGCTGATGTACCGGACCGACTGGACGGCCGGGTTCCCGTGCACCGCCGGGGCGACGGCGACCGGGGTCGTCGGGCCGGGGACGGACGGGGACACCGGCTACCCGTGGGCGACGGCGGACCCGTTCTTCGGGGACGACGGATTGGAGGCCCGGCCGTGCTGCGAGGCGTGCTGCGTCGACCCGCCGACGGCCGTCACGCTGTCCGGCCACCTCGTGTTCACCCCGAGCGGGGCGACGGCCCCCATTGACTCCGACTTTGAGGTGACGTTGATCCAGACGACGGGGTGCAACTTCACGAACGCGACGACCGAGGCGACGTTTTGGAAGCGGTTCACGGCGTCCCTGTTCGGCGGGCTGGCCGACGGCGAGTGCAACTGGTTCCTACACCCGAGCGTCGGGATCATCGTGGAGAAGTCGCAGGGCATGAAGCCGGGGGCGTCGCCGTTCGGGGCCTACCCGGACTACACGGGCGGGGCGAGCGAGGGGACGTACACATGGACCGACCTGACGATCAGCTGACGTGTCGGCACTGGATGCCGGGACCGACGGGCGGGTGCGGGCTCGGGCTGTTCGGCGGGCGGCCGTCCGCGGGCACCTGCCGGCGGTGCGACGTGCGGGAGCCCGTCGTCCGGCTCAGCACGTCCGTCGGCCCGTCCGGGGCGGTCCCGGCGGGCTACACGCCCGAGCGGGACCAGTACGCCGACCGGTGCTGCTCGTGACCCACTCCCTCCTCCGGATCACCCCCGCGGCCGCCCCGGCACCGGCCCCCCAGCACGAGGGCGAGCGGTGCCGGTGGGTGCGGGTGCTGCCGACGGGCCCGTGGATGCCGGCGACGGTCGCGACGGCCGCCGAGGCCCGGGCGGCCCCCGGACGGCTGGAGGTGCGGTACGAGGCCCTCGGGGTGATCCTGGCGGAGCTGGCGGCGGGAGAGGTGCGGACCCGGGCCGACTGGCTGGCGGACTACGCCCCGCCGCCGGGGTGAGGGTGGGCCGGTCAGGCCCAGTGGCGGCGGGCGAGGGCGGCGCGGGCAAGCTGACGTTGGAGCTGGGAGTGGCTCACGGCCGCGTCCATCCGCGTGAGGGCCACTCTGGAGAGCCGGCACAGGTCGGCGGACCGCCGGAGGAGCGCGGCCGTCTCGTGCTGGGCGCGGGCGAGGGAGGTGGGGCTGATGACGGCCGGGTGCTCTTCGTCGGGGTGGTTCACGCGGCGACGGTAGCAACGCCGGCCCCGGCGATCATCCCGGGGTCTGCCTTGCTCCGCGTCGGGTTGACAGTTGCCTGTAGCAACCCCTCCCCCGGGAGAGCAGGGGGTGGGGCGGGGCGGACCCGGACTGGCTCGGAGAGGTCGGGCCGCCGCCGGGGTGAGGGTGGATCTGCCCGGGGGGTACCGGGTCAGGCTTTTCGGCCCATCCTTCTCCATCGATAATTCGCTTCTATTATCTTGCGGGCGGGGGTGATCCCCGCCGCGAGTCCCCCCCCTTCTCGCGGCACCCTCCGCCCTTGAACCACCGACGCCCCGGCCATCGCGGCCGGGGCGTCCATCGTTCCACCGCCGGTGCACGCCTCATTCCCGGACCTCCAAAATCCCTAGGCTCGACCCCGCCCCGGCTGCCGAAAACCGGTTTCATGGGGACCCCCACAGCCTGCGTCCGCCCTCCTTCCCGCCCCGCGATGACCCTCGTCGAGCTGGTCGTCAGCCTGGCGTTAATGACGATCATCATGGGGGCGAGCACGTCGATCGTGCTGGTCGCGAGCCGGGCGCTGTCGAACGAGACGTCGAACGTCGGGGCCGACGCCCTGGCCGCCCGGCAGGCGACGGACCGGGTCGTCGACGACCTGACGGTCGCGACCGCGGTGATCGAGCAGACGGCCAAGGCGGTGACGATGACCGTCCCCGACCGCACCGGCGACGGGGTGGCGGAGACGATCCGGTACGCCTGGACCGGCACGCCCGGCGACCCGCTCACCCGGAGCGTGAACGGCGGGGCGGCCGGGGTCGTCGCGGCGAACGTCCGGGCCCTGAACCTGGCGTACCTGACGAAGACGGTCGGGAAGCCGCCGGCCGTCACGGGCCCAGAGCAGGGGTGGGTGGCCCACGCGGCCACCGCGGCCAACGCCAACACGTCCGGGCTGACGAGCACGAAGTGGTCCGGCGGGTCGTACGCCCCGACCCTGCCGGCGACGGCCGTGTCGTGGACCGTGTCCCGGTGCCGGGTCCGGCTGGCGAAGAAGGCGACGCTCGGGACGGTGACGGTCCGGCTGCGGTACGCGACGAGCGCGGGGGTGCCGACCGGGGCGGACCTGGCGACCGGGTCGCTGCTGACGACGAACCTGGTCGGGACGACGGCCGCGTGGGCGGACGTGACCCTCAGCCCGGTCCCGGCCCTGGACCCGGCCAAGCCGGTCGCGCTGGTGCTGTCGTACGCCGGGTCGGCGACGGTGGCGGACGTCGAGTACGACAACGCGAACGCGGACGCGGCGCTGGCGTACGCGACCAGCACCGACGCCGGCGTGTCCTGGTCGTCCAACGCGGGCAAGACCCTGTCGTTCTACCTGTGGGGCACCGTGACGACCCAGGACGCCGAGACGCTCGACTTCCAGTCCCTACCGGCGGGGCAGTAGGCAGAAGGGACGGACCGTTGTGGACTCATCTCGCTGCCTACCGCCTACCACCTACCGCCTACTCCCCGGCCGCAGCCGCCGACGGGGGCTCACGCTGGTCGAGGTCATGTTCTCGATCGTCGTCATGTCGACGCTGCTGTTGGCGGCGCTGGGGACCGTCGGGGCGGCCGCCCGGGGGCGGGCGGCGCAACGGGACTCGGCCCTGGGCATGTCCCTCGCCCGCCAACTGCTGGCCGAGATCCTCCAGACCCGATACCGCGATTTGGTGAATCCTGTGTTCGGCGTCGAGGCGGGGGAGACCCGGGCGACGTACGACGACGTCGACGACTACGACAACTTCTCGGAGAACAGCGCGTCCTTCGCGGACGGCACCGTCGTGCCCGGCGGCACCGGGTGGAAGCGGAAGGTGAAGGTGGACTGGGTCACCCCCGCCGACCCGACTGCCAAGTCGACCACGGACCAGGGGCTGAAGCGGGTCGTGGTCACCGTGACGAGCCCGGGCGGGAAGGTGACCGCGCTGACGGCGCTGCGGTCGAACGACGACGGGTACGAGCACACGCCCGGGTCGCAGGTGACGTACACGTGTCACGTCGGCGTGAGCGTGCAGGTCGGGACGGCGACGGCGGGGCGGAACGCGCAGGGGGTGGGCCTGCGGAACCTGGTGCCGTGAGTCGGGCGGCGGCCGTGGGCCGTCGGTCGGGAGTTGGGGGTCGTAGCGGCGGGTCACTGATGGCGCGAGTGAATCAACCGTCGCGACTTCGCCCTTCCCGCCGCCGGCGGGCGGGGACGGCGTACGTCCTGGTGCTCTGCACGGGCGTGCTGCTGTCCGTGATCGGGTTGGGCGTTCTGGCCGGGAGTCGCGCAGCGTCCCGGTCGGCCCGCCAGGCGGCGGACGCGGGGGAGGCGGCCGTGCTGGCCGAGTCCGGGGTCGCCTGGGGGCTGGCGGCGGTCGGGGCGGACACGGCCTGGCGGACGACGTACGCGAACAACGTCGAGGTGGCCGGGAAGGCGGTCGGCCGCGGGCTCGTCAGCTTCAAGCTGGTCGACGAGGCGGACGGCAACCTGTCGAACAGCGCGACGGACGCGGTCCGGCTGGTCGGGGTCGGGCGGGTCGGGTCGGCCGCCCGGGCGTACAGCGCGAAGCTGACCGCGGTCGGGCCGGTGCTCGACTCGCTGAAGAACCCGGTCCAAGCCGGGACGACCCTGACGATCACCGGCAACATGACCGTCAGCGGCGGGCCGCTGTCGGCCAACGGGACGCTGACCGTCAGCAGCGGGGCGACGGTGACCGGGGACGTCGAGGGGACGTCGGTCGTCGCGACCGGGACCGTGACCGGGTCGAAGGCCACCCTCACTACGCCGCGGGTCCTGCCGGTCACGAGCGTGTTCGACACGTACAAGGCCCAGGCGACGACGATCGCGTTCTCCGGGATCTCGGGCGGGACGGTCAGCAACAAGGTCATCAGCGCCGCGTCGAACCCGTACGGGACGGCCAGCGCGGTCGGGGTCTATTACATCAAGGTCCCGTCCACCGGCACGCTGACGATCAAGAGCAGCCGGCTGGTGGCGACGCTGGTGGTCGAGGTGGACCCCGGGGGGAAGGTGGTCACGAGCGGGGCGTGGGCGTGGGACCCGCCGCGGACCGACTTCCCGACGTTGATCGTCAAGGCCGGCACCGGCAGCACGGTGTCGCTGGCCGGGTCGTCGACCGCCCTGAGCGAGGCGACGGCGATGACGAACTTCAACCCCGCCGGCACCCCGAGCAGCGGCGGGACGACGGACACGAACTTCACCGGGTCGTACCCGGCCGAGTTCCACGGGGTGCTGCACGTGATCGGGACCGGGTTCACGACCACCCTGAGCAGCTACTTCACGCTCAAGGGGGCGCTGATCGCCGAGGGGGCGGTCCAGGCGGGCGTGAACACGAAGCTGACGGCCGACCCGGTGCTGTCGGCCACCCCGCCGGTCGGGTACACGGCCGCGACGACCATGCGGATCAGCCCCGCCACCTGGCAGTGGGACCCGGTGAACTGACGGCCCCAGGCCGGGCGCGC
>JAQGHJ010000506.1 GCA_028288905.1 Phycisphaerales bacterium
CACGAACCTCCGCGAAGGCATTCCCCAGACACTTCGTGGAGATTCGTGCGATTCGTGCCGATTCGTGTTCCTCTGTTCCCGTTCCCACGGAGGGGCCGGAAATCATATGCGCCGTGGGCAGGGTCAATTCGCGGGGTCGACCGAAGCGTTCGTCGGCTCCAGCGTGCCGCCCTGCCGGAGCGTCTCGCGGGTGGCCAAGTCGAGCGGCCAACCGAGTTCGGTCAGGTCCTTGCGGTAGATGATCCGGGCCGGGGACTGGCGGGCGTCGACCACGACTCGGACCCGCCGGAACCCCTTGCCGTTGCCGGTGACGGCGACGATGTCGGCGGTGTACTGGTAGCTCTTGTTCGTCAGCCGGGCCCCGATCGCGGCCGCCTTCTCGCCGCCGAGCGCTTCGTACGCCCAAGCCACGCTCGACGTGGCGGTTTGGGCAGACCTGGCGTTCACCAGCTTGTCGACGTCCGCCTGTTCCAGCCCGGGCAGGCAGGCAAGCACCTCGGCCGGGGCGGTGTTCAGGTTGATCCGCCCGCGGACCGCCGTCGGCTGCGTCGTCGCGGTCGAGCTGGCGGAGAGGCTGTCGTACGCCTTATCGACCTCGTCGGCCGTCATCTGGCCCTTGAAGCAGAAGTCGAACACGCTCGTGAACCGCATGGCGGTCGACGGCTGGCTGGCGGGCGGCCCCCCGCCCTGCTGGCCGCCGCCGGCCCCGGACCGCTGCACGATCGCCTGCGCCCGGTCGGCCGACAGCACCTTCGCCAGCGCCTGCTGGATGGCGGCGGCGTCGCCGTTCACGTTCGCGGTCCCCGTCGCGGCCGCCGGCTCGGTGCTGTAGACGGTCAGGAACGGGGCCAGGCCCCGCCCGTCCCCCTGGGCCGAGTTGATGGACGTCGCCATCCCCCCGTACGACCGCTCGCGGGCGTCGAGGACGCCGTCGCGGTTGCGGTCGTACCCGTACAGGATGTCGTTCGTGATCCCGCGGACGAGCCGCAGTTCCTCGACCGTCTCGAACCGGTCATTCTTCGCGTTGTACGGCTGCGGGAGCGACATGTAGTAGTCGTTCTCGGCCCCCTGGCTGGTGACGTCTGAGTCGGTGTCCCGCCAGTCGGCGATGGCGGCGACCACGTCGTCGGTCATGCCCGGCAGCTTGGCCAGCTCGGTGGCCGCCGCCGACCCGACGTCCAGCTTGGCGTTCTCGTCCGTCAGCCCGAACGTCAGGAGCTGGTTGTTCGTCGGGTCGGGCTTGATCAGCCAGAAGTACCCGAGCGGGTTCCCGTCGTACGGGTCCTCCCCGACCGGCAGCGCCTCGAACGAGTAGGTGGACAGCGACGACGGGTCCCCCGCCGCCACGTCGGCTAGCGACAGGACGTACTGTTCGGCCCCCCGCACAACGGCCGCCGCCTGGGCGCTGGACACGCGGTTGTTCGCCGAGATGGCCTCGACGCGCATTGACCGGGCGAACACGAGGATGACGCTCGTCAGGATGACGACCGCCCACAGTGCCGCCACCAGAATGGTCCCGCGGCGACGCCGGGGGGCAGAGGGGAAGAGGGGAAGAGGGGAAGTAGGCAGTGAGGAAGCCATGGGAAGCGTTACTTGGTTCGTGCCGAACAGCGGGGACACTCGGGACTCCCTCCCCACTGCCTACTTCCCCTCTGCCACTACTGCGTCGCAGTGGTGGGCGTCACCGGCAGGGCGCAGGGGAGCTGGAACACGCGTACGTAGCGGTAGGTGCGGGGGACGGCCAGGTCGGCCCCGGCGCGGTCGTCGGGCCGGTCGATGTCGAGGGTCACCTCGACGGCGGCGGGCAGGTCGTTCGGGTCGTACAGGGTGGAGTCCCAGGTGTCGACCCAGGTCGAGGTGGACGACTCGTAGAACCGCAGGGTGAACCCGGCCACGTCGCGGAGCAGCACTTCGTCGTCGCTCGGCGGCTCGTACGGGCTGAGCAGGTTGTGGATCGCCCGGCGGACGAGCTGGTGGTCGCCGCCGGGGCCGTCGGGGGACAGCACGAGGTACTCGACCCGTCGGATGCCGCCGTCCCCGCTCTGGTGCTGGGCCCCGGGGGCGGTCGTGTAGAACAGCATCGTGCCGGCCGCCCGGCCCCGGTCGTCGGCCAGGTTGCTGCCGCTCGTGACGGCCGCCAGGATGCCGCGGGGCGGCTGGGCGTTCTCCAGGTCGACCCGGAGCGTCTCGAAGACGATGTCAGCCGTCCGGGCCGGCTCGATCGCCGACTCGGCCGCCGCCCTGCTCCGCACGGCCACCCGCAGCGTCGCGAAGATCGACAGCCCGACGAGCCCGATCAGCGCCACCGACATTAACAGCTCAATGAGCGTGAATCCGCCACCGAGCAGGCGGTAGGCGGTGGGCGGTAGGCACCGAGACGGAAGCGGGGATGGCGTGCGGCCATTCATGCAGTGAAGCCGGCGCGGATTCACCGTCGTCTTGTCGCCCAAGTCGGTAAGGCGGAGGGCATTCAAGGTGTTCCCCCCGTGCCTGTCGAGGACGAGGAGGACGTCGACGACGCCGCGGCCGTGCCGGGCGGGTAGACGAGGGTGGCGACCGTGAGCGACTCGTCGCCGCGGCGGGCGGTGGTCCACGACACGACGACCTGCACCTGGGTGACGGCCGCCGACGTCGCCCAAGTGTCTACCCGGGCCTGCCAGCTGTACTCGGGGTAGTACTCGCCGAAGTCGCCGCCGGTGCCGCCGTTCTGCCAGTCGCCGGTGGCGACGAGTTCGGCGAGCTTCGAGTCGGCCAAGCCGGCCGCGATCGTCCGGTGTTGGGCGGACGACGCCGCCCCGGTCGACGCGCTCACCGCCCGCATGGCCACCGGCACGATGATCGCCATCAGCAGGATCGTCGTCAGCACCTCGATGAGCGTGAAGCCCCGGCGGCGGGAGGCCGGGCGGTGTCTCGGGAGGGCGGGGCGGTGGGGGGTATGGGCAGGCATGATGCGTCCGAGTCCTACGCCACCTCGTTACCGACGCGTCAACACCGGTTCCCACCGCCCGACCGTCTTGAAAGAGCCGCGACCGTCAGGGGGCGGAGGAGTCAAAGGCAGTCGGTACTCGAGAACGGGCCCGATCGACTCCTCCGCTCCCTGACGGTCGCGGCTCTTCCAAGGCAGGCACAAGCAGAACTCGATCCGCTCAGAGCTTCGCCACCCCATCGGGCTTGACGATGCGAAACGTTTCGGTCGTCGACGGGCAGACGACCTGGGTGATGTTCCCGTCGCGGTCGGTCAGCGTGATCTGGGCCGGGTCGACGCGGCCGCTCGGGCGGAACTCGGCGAAGGACACGGCCTGCGCCACCTGGTCCGGCAGCACCTGCCCGGCCGCGGTGGCCAGCTGTTGCTGCTGGTCGAGGTACGCGCTGTCCCACACGAGATCGATCCCCTCGGGCACCTCGAACACCCGCCCGAACTCGATCCCGAGTTCGACGAAGTCCGCCCCGTCCTGCTTCGTCAGGTAGTAGGTGCGGTTGGTGACGTCGACGTTCAGCCGGTACGCCACGCCCTCGGCGACGGCCTGCGACCGGGCGTAGTGCGTCAGGGCCAGCAACTGCCCAGACACCTCGTCCACGGTGCTGTTGGCCGCCACGCCCTTGAGCGACGGGACCGTGATCCCGACGACGATCGTGATCATCAGCACGACCAGCAACAGCTCGATCAGGGTGAAGGCGGACCTACGGCGGCGGCCGGGAGGAAAGGGCGGCGTATTCGAATGATGGGGTGGTGGGGTGGCGGGCATTTCGTGTTCCATCTGCTTGCCAGCACCCAACTACCCCGCCACGCACCTACCCCACCGCGCGCCGGATCCGCCGCTTACTGCCCTGCGGTCGCCGACCAGTTACCGATGTCGTCGGTGCCGCCCTCTTTCATGTCCGGGCCCATCGAGAAGACGTCGGGCCCGTTCTTGTTGATCTGGCCCGGGTAGCGGTAGATGTAGTCCTGGCCCCACGGGTCCTTCGGCATGCCGCCCTTGATGTACTCGTGCCAGTTCTTGGCATTGGCCGGGGCCTCGACCAAGGCCTTGATGCCCTCGTCGCTCGTCGGGTACCGGCTGTTGTCGATCTCGAACATGTCCAGCGCCCCGTCGATCGCGTGGACGGTGCTGCCGGCCGCCTTGACCTTCGCCTTCTCGCCCTCGCCGGCGAGCTTCGGCACGACGATGGCGGCGAGCACGCCGAGGATGACGAGCACGAGCAGCAGCTCGATCAGCGTGAACGCCGACCGGCGGGCGCGGCGGGTCGTACGGCGGGTTCGGGTGGTCATAGTCATGGGTCGTGTCTCCTTCGTCCGGGCGGTGCCGCGGCGGCCGCGGCGTCAATGTACTGTTGCCACACCGCCCGTATTTTCTTCCGAATTCGCAGCGAAAGCGGGGTTGGCCGGCACTCGCCGCCGGTGTCCCTCGTAAGCAGGTCGGGATTGGCTTCGGCGCGAGGGCGAGGCCCGGTTGGCTTGCGACGCCGCAAGCGGCGGGAGGAGGCTGAGGGAACCGATCAACCGCAATGGTACTAATTGTTCCTTCACTCTGCCCTCTGCCTACTTCCCCACTTCTTCTCTTCCCCTTCTGCTATTTGATGATCTGCGACATGTTGAACACCGGCAGCAGCATACCGACGACGATCGTGCCGATGATCGATGCCATCACGAACAGCAACAGCGGCTCGGTGATCGCCACGAGCATCCGGAGCTGGCGGTCGAGGTCGGCCTCGTAGCTGGCGGCGAGCCGGAGCAGCTCCTTGTCGAGCCGTCCGGTCTCCTCGGACACGGCCAGCGTCTCGACGACGCTCGCCGGGAACAGCCGGGGGCTGGCCCGCAGGCTCTCGCTCAGGGCCTCGCCCCGCTGGACCTCGTCGATCGCGTTGCTGACCGTGTCGCTCAGCGTCTGGTTGCCGATCGCCTCGCGGGCGGTACGGAGGGACGCGATCAGCGGCACGCCGGACCCGACTAGGGTCCCGAGCATCCGGCAGAACCGCACGAGCGCGAAGTGGGCGACGACCCGCCCGAGCACCGGGGCGGCGAGCGTGACCCGCTCGATCTGCCGCCGGCCGACGTCCGTCCCGCTCAGCCGCTTGAATCCGAACGCCCCGGCGACGAGGGCGGCCAGCACGTACAGCCCGTAGTCGCGGCAGACGTTGCTGACCCCGATGACGAACACGGTGATGGTCGGCAGGTTGTCGCCGAACTCCTTGAAGATGCCGCTGAACCGGGGGATGAACCAGGTGAGCAGGAACACCACGACGCCGGTCGCGAACACGCCGAGGATGACCGGGTAGATCATCGCCGCCTTCACCTTGCCCTTGAGGTCGGCCTCGCGGGTGCGGAAGTCGGTGATCTGCTGGAGGACGACGTCGAGGAACCCGCCCTGCTCGCCCGCCCGGACCATCGCGACGTACACGCTCGTGAACGCCTTGGGATACTTGGCCATCGCGTCGGCCAGGGCGGTGCCGCCGACCACGTCGTCGTGGACGGCCGTCCAGAGGGCCTTGGCGGACGGGTTCGACGCCTCCCGCTTGAGCAGCGACAGCGACCGGGCGAGCGACACGCCGCCGGCCAGCAGGTTCGCCAGGTCGCGTGTGAACCCCTCGACCAGCTTCGGCTTGACCTTGTCCGGGTTGGCCGCGGACGAGAACAACCCCGAGAGCGATGACGTCGCCGCCGGCCGAGCCGGCTGGGGTTTGGCGGCCGACTTCGCTGCGGCGGCCTTGGCGGGGACGGCGGTTTTACCGTTGGCGGCTCCGGGCCTCGGCGGTGCGGGCCGAGCCGGGGCCGCCTTCGGCGGCGGTGCGACGACGGCTGCGGCGGCCCCTCGGCCACCCGCCTGCTCGTTGACCTTCACCGGGTGGAGACCCTGGCGCGTCACTTGGGCGATGGCCGCCGCCCGGGTGTCGGCGCTGAGCGTCCCGTTCGTCCGCTTGCCGGAACGGTTGATGGCGGTGTAAGCGAAGGTGGCCATGGGGGCTCGGGGGTCGGGCGGACGCGGCGAAATCGGGTTGGCGACGGCGGCGTATTCACCTCTCCCTCCGGGAGAGGTCGTCGGGGCGCAGCCCCGGCGGGTGAGGGTGAACTTCGAAGCGGCTCAGTGCTATCGAGCCCGGTGGTCGGCGAACTCGGGGCCACTTCGACGTTCACCCTCACCCCGCCCTCTCCCGGAGGGACAGGGAGAGTCCCGCCGGGCTTTCGGGGCAGCCGTTTCGGGTGCGAGGTCGTGGCGATAGCGGATGTCAGTCGGCGGGCGTCACGCCCCCGCCCCCACCGCCACTTCGGCTTCCGCCGCGGCCGCGGACTCGACGGCGGACATGCCGACGGCGACGTCCTCGTCCTTCGTCATCCGCATGACCTCCTCGACGGTCGTCCGGCCCTCGCCGACCAAGCGCCAGCCGTCCTCGCGGAGGCTCTTCATCCCCTGCCGGACGGCCACCTTGCGGATGTCCCGGCTGCTGCTGCGGGACAGGACCAGCGACCGGACCTCGTCAGTCACCGGCATCATCTCGAACACGCCCTGCCGCCCGCGGTACCCGGTGTTCTGGCAGTGCCGGCACCCCTTGCCGCGGTACAGCGTCGCCGGCACGTCCTCGTTCAGCTCGCCGACGAGCTTGTTGTACTCCGCCCGCGGCATCTCTTCCTTGCAGTGCTTGCAGATCAGCCGCACGAGCCGCTGGGCCGCGATCAGCTCGACCGACGACGCGACGAGGTACGGCTCGACGCCCATGTCGATGAGCCGGGTGGTGGCACCGGGGGCGTCGTTCGTGTGCAGCGTGCTGAAGACCAAGTGGCCCGTGAGCGACGCCTCGATGGCGATCTGCGCGGTCTCCTTGTCCCGAATCTCACCGATCAGGCAGACGTCCGGGTCGTGCCGCAGGATGGCCCGGAGGCCGGCCCCGAACGTCAGGCCGGCCTTGGTGTTCACCTGGATCTGGTTGATCCCCCGCATCTGGTACTCGACCGGGTCCTCGATCGTGACGATCTTGAGGTCCGCGTTGTTGATCTTGCCGAGGGCGGCGTACAGCGTGGTCGTCTTGCCGCTGCCGGTCGGGCCGGTCACCAGGATGATGCCGTGCGGCAGGTCCAGGACGTGGCCCCAGATCGCGTTGTCCCGGGCGCTCATGCCCAGGTGCTCGAGCCCGAGCGTCGTCTCGCCGCGGTCGAGGATCCGGAGCACGACCGCCTCGCCGTGGATCATCGGGATGACGCTCACGCGCAGGTCGATCTCCCGCCCGGCCACCCGCAGCCGGATGCGGCCGTCCTGCGGGATCCGCTTCTCGGCGATGTCCAGGTGGCTCAGGATCTTGATCCGGCTGACGATCGCCGCGTGGTACTTGCGGAGCCGGGGCGGGACCGGGGCCTCGACAAGCACGCCGTCCGTGCGGTACCGGATCCGGAGCTGGTTCTCGAACGGCTCGATGTGGACGTCCGTCGCCCGGACCTCCAGCGCCTCGGCCATGATCTGGTTGACGAACTTGATGATCGACGAGTCCTGCGCCGCCGCGGCCGCGTCGGCCGTCAGGTCCAGGTCGTCCCCCTCCTCGATCACCTTGATGTCGTCGTCGTCCGCCCCGAGCCCCTGGATGGTGTCGGCCCCGACGCCGAGCACCCGCTTGGTCGCCCGGTCGATCTCCCGGGCGGTGGCGATCGCCGGCCGCAGCTCCAGCCCGGTCGCCATCCGCAGCTCGTCGAGCGGGCCGGAATCGAACACCCGACAGGTCGCGACCCG
>JAQGHJ010000533.1 GCA_028288905.1 Phycisphaerales bacterium
ACCACGGCGACCGCCGTGGCGGGGTCGGCCGCGATGTCGGCCTCCCGCAAGTCGTCCGGGGTCAGGCCCGGCAACTTGGCGGCCGGCAGCACGTCGGTCACGGTCAGGTCGACCGCGTAGGGCAGGCGGACCATTCCCCCCGCGACGGCCGCCGCACGGGCGTCCCGCGCCCCGAGCCACTTGGTCGACTGGACGGGCGAAATGCCGTGCGGCACCGGCTCGGCCATCACCTTCGCCTCGGACGCGAACGCCTCCCGGATGACCGCGGCGAGGTCCGGCAGCGCCGGGGCGGTGGTCGGGGCCGCGGGTCCGGTCGCCGGTACCGGCCGGGATGCCGCCCCGCCACCGGCCGCCCGCTGCGGGGCGGTCGTCGGTGCCTGGGCCGGCGCCAGCGCGGCGGCGAAAGCCGACACCACGAACGCGGCGGCCGCGAGACGTCTGCGCATCCTGGTCCCCCTTCCGTCGACGTTTTACCTACCTGTCCCTCGTCTGTAGCACAAGCGTGCTTCTAGCGGTTCCCCGATTTCGCGTTCGTACTTTGTACGGTAAGTTACGCCCACGCGCCGCCACGGGAAGGCGGGGTTGCCAGGGAACCGGAAGGGCCGCGGGGCCCACGTTGTGTCCGGGGAGGGCCGGTCATGCTTCGGCGTTTCGTCCACATCAGGCAGTACGAGTGCGAGGTCGTGGAGCTGGACCGGGTCATCGGCCGCGACGGCCGGCCGGTGCCCTGCCACGTCCGGCTCGACAAGGGGCGGGTCGAGATCGACCGGAACGAGCCCGACCCCAACGGGTTGATCCGGGACGCCGTGGCCATCGCGGAGGCGGCGATCGACGCGGCCAACCGGGACGGGGCCGGCCGGGTCGTCAGAGCGGCTGATTGGGCAGGGTCACGTCGACCTTCCGGCGAGGCTTCGGCTTCTCCTCCAGCCGCCTAAGAGCGATCGCCAGCAGTTCGGGATCTAAGTCACGTTGTTCAATTAGAACTGTCCGCGTCACATCGTCCTGCGCAAGTAGCAGACGCAGCAATCGCTCTATCACCACTTGGCGGCTGATCCCCTTCTTCTCCACCAGCTTTTCGAACGGTCCAAGAATGTCGTCCGGAAGCCGGAGGGTAAGCGGCTTCTGATCCCGACGATTCGAATTTCCTTTCTCAGCCACAAGCACAACGTACTCCGCGGTTTGCGCGACTTCTACGATTCACATGATAGCACATGATGTCATGTAGCTTGACAGATCGGTCGATAGACGCAATGCTGTGCATGCACATGAAGTCACAAGCCGTGCCCAACCCGTTGCGAGTGAACCGAATGGCGCGGGGTTGGCATCAGGCCGACCTTGCCCGTCGCATCGGCTGTTCCCGAGCACTCATCACGCTCATCGAGACCGGTAGGTGCTATCCCGGACCCGACCTCATCCCCCGACTGGCCACCGCCTTCGAAGTCGATCCGAAGGAACTTGCGCGAGAGTTCGAAGAACTGCGGCTGTCGCGGGAGACCTCGGGATCCGCAGTGGCTGCCCCCGCCTGACCCCAAGAGCGTTCCCGCCCCACGACCCTGTGTGGACTTCGATCGCGTCTACGACGTTCATCCAGCACGCCGCCCACTTTGGAGTGAACCCATGCCCGACGCCGAGCATCCCACCCCCCGCGACCGCATCGCCCTGGCCGTGCTGCCGTGGTTCCTGAGCAACACCCCGCTGAAGCACGACAGCGCCGAGGACATGGAGGGGGCCCGAGCCAACTGGCGGGCCGCCGCCTGGCGAAACGCCTACGCGGTCGCAGACGCCGGCATCGCCGCCGGCCACGCCGGGTCGGTCGGGGAGCGGGTACTGGCGGGGTGGGACGCGGCGCGGCGGGACCTCGACGCGACGAAGCCGGCGACGACCCGCGAGGTCGACGCGGTCCGGGCCGCCGCCGCCTTGCTGCTGACGGAGGGCGCGCCGGCCGCGGCCCGTGTCGCGGCGGCGGTGCGGACGCTGGCGGTCGTCCCCGGCCTGCTCCTGCGGCTGGACGTCGTCCAGCGGATGAACGCGATCCCGCACGGGCGGGTGCTCGACCTGGAGCAGGAGCTGGCCGACCTGCGGGCGCTGGCGAAGCGGCTGCACTCGGTGCTGGAGCGGCTGGCCCGTATGGCCATGTGCGACGAGGACGGGGACGCCGACGACCGCGCCGCGTTCGACGCCGCCCACCGTGAGTCCGCGGTGGTGCTGGCGGACGGCGACGCCGCCGGGCTGGGAGCGTTCTCGCCGTCGGCGGCCGCCCCGGCCGCCCCGTTGTCTTCCTGACGTCATCGCCCCAACAGAACGCGGCCGCCCCACGGCGGCCATTACGAACCGCCGTCGAGTCCGCAGGGGCCGGGTCGAAACCCGCCCCGTTCAGTCAACCGCAGGGAGCAGGTCATGGCAGCAGGGGCGATCGAGATCGGGACGGGCGGGCGGCTCGGGCGGCCGGTGCAGTGCGTGGCCGAGTCCGCGGTCCGGTCCGACCCCGTCGGCATCGCCGACCGGACGCACCGGCGGCCCATGCTCAACGGCCTCGTGTTCACGGTGCGGGTCACCCGGGAGGGGGGCCAGCTCGTCGGCCGGTGCGTCGGGGTCGAGCTGTCCCGGTGGGCGGCCGCCGCGGAGCTGCCGGAGATCCCCGACGACCTGATCGACCAGGCCGTCGCCAAGGCGCTGGCGTCGCTGTGACGGCCGGGCCGGGAAACGAGCCCGCCCGCGGGTAGGAGCCGCGGGCGGGCGAAGTCAAAGGACCTCACAGATGAGCAACCTACCACGCGACCCCATCACGTCCAAGCGGTTCACGACCACGACGCTCCGCGACCCGGACACCGGCCGGGCCGTCACCTGCCGGCTCGACCCGGCCGGGTACGCGCTTCCCCGCCGCCACCGGGTCGCGCTGGCCC
>JAQGHJ010000544.1 GCA_028288905.1 Phycisphaerales bacterium
CCGGGCCGTCGTCCGCCGGGCGGGCGAGTTGGGGATCACGATCGCCGCGCCGCCGGCCCGGCGGGCGGTGCGGGTCATCAAGGTCGGCGTCGTGGTGGTGGCCGCCGCCGTGTTGGTAGTCATTGGCGTCGGTCCTGCCGCCCCGTCCGGGGCGTGGGCCAGCCCGCTGCTCGGCGTGCTGGTAGTCGTCGCGGCCGGAGCCGTTGTAGTCGGGTCGCGCCGGGCCGGTAGGTCGCGAGTCGGGCGCTTGGCTCCGGTGGTGGCCGCCCCGCCGGCGTCGCCGCCGCGCCGGTCGATCTGGGTGCGTCGTCTTCCCGGGTCGTTGGCCGCCGTGGTCGGCGCGGTGGGGGCCGGGTGCTATTGGCGGGCGGTGTCGGGCGTGCCGGCACGCGACCGCGCGGTCGAGGTGCTCAGCTTTGCGACGGCCTACGCCTGCGGGATCGTATTGGCCGGAATGGCGGTCCAACGGACGGCCGCGGTGCTGGTCCGGGCGCGGCACAGCCGCGGGCACGGCGGTCGGCGGCCGGGGACGGTCACGATGACGGTCCCGATGCGGCGGGTGACTGGGCGTTCGGTCGTCGCGGCGTTCGCGGTTACGGCGGGCTTGCTCGGGGCGGGCGGCGGAGCGGCGGCCCGCTGGCAGGAACGGCGGGCGGTCGCCCGGTTCGACGCCGCCGGCTACGGGTTGCTGGAGGAAGTCGGGCGCGGCCGTTATCGGGCGATTCGCGAGGAGGCCGTCGGGACGCTCGCGGCCGAACAGGAGGACCGCGCCCGTCCGTCGGCCGCCGCCGCCGGCCGCTGACCTCGTCGGATCGGGGCGTGGCGCACGCGACCGCCGGAGCAAACGGCCGCCGGGGCGCGCACGCCCCCTCACGCCTGTCGCCCGACCGGCCGATAAGCAGGTGCCGCCGCGGACGGCGGGTGGGGCCTACGAACGCGCCGGTGCCGCGAGGGAACCTCATGGACGTCAGGCTGATCAACCCGTTCGTCACCAGTTGCCGGTACGTGCTGACGACGATGGCCAAGCTGAAGGTGGACGTCGGGAAGCCGGTGCTGCAGAACCGCAAGCCGGCCGGGTTCGCGGTGGCGGCCACGATCGACATCGCCGGGTCGGTCGAAGGGACGCTGGTGTTCGGGTTCCCGCCAGAGATCGCGGCGATGCTGACGGCCGGGCTGCTCGGGGAGCCGGTGCGGGCGTTCGACTCGTCGTGCCTCGACGCGATGGGCGAGGTGGCGAACATGATCGCCGGGGCGGCCAAGAAGGACCTGCCCGGCGGGCTGTGCACGATGTCGACCCCGCGGATCTACCTCGACCGCCGGACGCTCCCGCCGGCCGTCGGGCCGGTGATCGTCATCCCCTGCTTGACGGCCGAGGGACGGTTCGACATCGAGGTGTCGCTGCGGAAGGGGAGGGCGGCCGGCGGCCAAGCCGCGTGAGACCCGGAATTATGCTGACGGCGACTTTTGTGGCAGCCGCACGGGCCCGTCAGTGACACGGGCTTCCAGCCCGTGCGGGCGGGCCTGGGTTTTAACCGTGCGTTATGTCAGGCAACTGAGGGAACAAAGCCACTACGCACGGGCTAGAAGCCCGTGTCACTGACGGGCAGTCCTCCCGTGGCCCCTCGTGTCGGCCCCACAGCCTCACTCGTCCGTCACGCACCCCTCGGACGCGCTCTTCACGAGCTTCACATACTTCGCCAGGTAGCCCCGCTTCGCCCGTGGCTCTGGCCGCTGCCAGGCGGCCCGGCGGCGGGCCATCTCGGCGTCGTCGACGGCGACCGAGATCGTGTGGCTCGGGGCGTCGATCGTCACGACCTCGCCCTCGCGGATCAGCGCGATCGGCCCGCCGTCGGCCGCCTCGGGCGACACGTGCCCGACGATGAACCCGTGCGACCCGCCGCTGAACCGCCCGTCCGTCAGCAGCGCGACCTGGTTCAGCAGCCCCGCCCCGGCCAGCGACGCGGTCGGGCTCAGCATCTCCGGCATCCCCGGCCCGCCCTTGGGGCCCTCGTTCCGGATCACGACGACGTCGCCGGGCGCGATCTGCTTCCGCTCCAACCCGTGGATCATCTCCTCCTCGGACTCGAACACCCGGGCCGGGCCGCTGAACCGCGTCCCCTCCTTGCCGGTGATCTTGCCGACCGCGCCCTCGGGCGCGAGGTTGCCCTTGAGGATCAGGATGTGCCCGGTCTTCTGCAGCGGCTCGGTTAGCGGGTGGATGATGTCCTGCTGACCCGGCCCCTTGCCGTACGGCTTGAGCGGCGGCAGGTCGGCGAGGTTCTCGGCGATCGTCTTGCCGGTCACCGTCATCTGCGACCCGTCGAGCATGCCGGCGTCGAGCAGCAGCCGCATCACGCCCGGCACCCCGCCGATCACGTGCAGGTCCTCCATCACGTACTTGCCGCTCGGCTTGAAGTCGCTCAGCAGCGGGGTCTCGGCGTTGATCGCCCGCCAGTCGTCGATCGTCAGGTCCAGGTCGAACGCCCGGGCCATCGCGATGCTGTGCAGGACGGCGTTCGTCGACCCGCCGAGCACGATCGTCAGCCGGATCGCGTTGACGAAGCTCTGGCGGGTGACGATGTCCCGCGGCTTGAGGTCCAGCTCCAGCAGCTTGCGGACGGCCGGCCCGGCCGCAGCGCACTCGGCCAGCTTGCCCGGGTCGTCGGCGGGCGTACACGAGCTGTACGGCAGCGACAGCCCGAGGCACTCGATGAACGACGCCATCGTGTTGGCGGTGTACATGCCGCCGCAGGCCCCGGCCCCGGGGCAGGCGTTGTTGATGATCGCCTTCCGCTCTTCCTCGGTGATGCTGCCGGCGATCTTCTGCCCGTAC
>JAQGHJ010000553.1 GCA_028288905.1 Phycisphaerales bacterium
ACGTTGACCACGATCAGCGCCCAGTTCAGGTAGGGCGTGGTCCTCAGCGGGCTGTCGGTCCGGATCGGGAGAAACATGTCTGGCGGCCGATTCTGGACGACCCGAACGGGATTGTCCACCAGGGGAAAGACGGGGCGAGCGGCGGCAACCGGGCGTGCCGGTCGGATTGGGCGGCACCGGGAAAGGGTAGGCGCGTCGCCCGGGCCCGTCCGCGCCAGTCCGCGAGCGGCGACCCGCGCCCTGGTGGGACTTTGGTTGGAATCAGATAACGGCAGGTCGGGAGAGAAGTCTTGAGGCGCCCGAGGTCGGTCACGCCCCGGGCGGCACCGGGACGGCGACCACGGGGGACGCGGCGTGCTTCGTCATGTGGACCCGCCGGCCGTTCTGCTCCCACCGGACGGCGTTCATGTACGACTCGATCAGCAGGATGCCCCGGCCGTTCGGGCGGCACAGGTTCTCCTCGGCTGTCGGGTCCGGGATGTGGCCACGGTCAAAGCCGGGGCCCTCGTCCTCGACGCTGATCTCGGCCGTCCGGTCGGACACGACCGACTCGACCCTCACCCGCTTGGCGACGTCGAACTTGTTCCCGTGCCGGATCGCGTTGACCACCGCCTCCTCGAGCGAGATGCGGATCGCGAACGCGCTCTCCTCGTCGAACCCGCGGGCGGCCACGTCCGCCATCACCGCGTCCTGCACGTCCCGGCTGGCGGCGAAGTCGGACGGGATGTCGAACGAACGGCGGAGCGGCGGGGCACCGGGGGAAAGGGGCGCGGCGTGTCCGACGGGAACGGCGTGACCGACCTTGCCGCCGGCCGGGCCCCGGGCCGCGGGCTTGGCCCCGGTGCCGTCGCGTCGTTTCGGCCCGTTCGCGCCCATGAGGTTGACCGGACAGGTGGCCTGTGTCACTCGCGTCGTACGCGGGGCGGGACCCGCCCGTTCGCCGGTGCCCGGTTCAGGGCACCCTCGCCCCCGCGGCCACCGCCGGGGGGCGGCGCGAAGACGGCGGCGACGTGGCCGGCACCTTCCCGCCGTCGGCTGGGGTCAGGTGAAGCTGCCGAGCGCCTCGCCGCGGGTCGGCATGATCCGGAACAGCTTGTTCAGCTTCGTGATGACGAACACCTCCATGATCTGCGGCTTGATGTTCGCCAGCCGCAGCTGCCCGTTCCGCTCCTTAATCCGCTTGTTGACGTTGATCAGCATGCCAAGGGCGGCCGACGACAGGTGGTCGACCGTCGCGAAGTCCAGCAGCAGCTTCGGGTGGGGCCGCTCGTCGACGAGCGCGTTAAGCCCGTCGCCGATCTCCTTGATGTTCGCCTCGTCCAAGATCTTGTTGTTCGTGAACTCGACCAGCCGGATGTCCTTGTCGTCGGACACCGCCAGGGAGGGGGTGGGATTGGCCATGGCCGGGAGGTCCTTCGGTGGCGGGTAGAGGGCCGGCCGCTCGCGATGACGGGCCGGACGGGCGAACGGGCTGACGCCGAAACGGGGAGACGGACGACGGCCGGCACCGCAACGCGCCACCGCCGAACGCTCCGGCAGACACTACGGACCGGCGAAAAACGTGTCAAGCCGCCGGTTTAGGTCGGCCGGAAGCCCGCGCCGCGGCCGGGCGACGGGTGCCGAGCGACCCGCCACGAACGGTCACGGCGGCCGCGAGCACCAGCCCTGTAGCCCCGACCAACAGCCATGGCGCCCAAAGGGTTACCCGGTCCCCGGCCGCCAGCCACCGGTCGAGCGACCCGCCCACGTCCCGCCCCGCCCCGGCCACGTCGCCCGCCGTCGTTCCGGTGCCGACACCGTCCGCCGGGCCGAACGCCCGCCGCCGGCCGTCCCCCTCCCGCTCGTACACCCCCGGCCAAAACTCGGTCGGCCCCGGCGGGCGGGGGGCGAGGTCGACCGGCCGCCACTCGGGCGTCAGTTCGTCGAGCGAGTGGGCCGTCATCCCTTCGCCGGCCGCGTCTGCCCGTCCGACCCAGTCGAACAGCGCCGACCAGAACGCCACGTACTCGACCCGGTTCGCCCACCCGTCCGGGGCGAGGGCCACCCACGCCTGCCGGGCCGCCGGGCTGTCGCCCGGTTGCCCAGCCGACTCCCGGACTGCCACCAGCGGCCCGGCCGCGTCGCTCAGCACGACGTCCCACCCCCCGCCGCCGACGTCTGCCCCCCGGGCGCTCGGCAGCAACCGGTCCGCCGCGGCCGGGATCGGGACGTCCGCCCCGGCCCCAAGGGCCGTCGCGATCGGGTGGGCGGTCGACCGGACGGGGCCGGCGGTGGCGGCGGTCGGCCCGCCGGTGGCAGCCAGCCAGACGGTCGGTTCGCCCGACGTCCCGGCGTCGTTCGACCCCGCCGGCCCGGGCATCAGCCGGACGTGAACGGACCGCTCCCCCGGCAGCCGGGCGGTGGCGTACACGTCGATCAGTCGCTGGAGCGGCCCGACCGGCACGGCCGGCTCGATCATCGGCCCGTCCGCCTCGGCCGCCACGTCCGCCCGGTCGTCGGCCGGGTAGGAGTCGTCGTTTCCGACCAGCTCGGCCGTCACCACGCCCCCGACGGCCGGCAGGTCGACGAACAGGTTCAGCTCCCCCCCGCCCGCCGGCAGGTCGACCGACCGATCGACGGCGCGCCCGGCGGTCGTCACCCGCACCGTGACCGACCGGGCCGGCACCGGCGGGACGGCCGACGCCGCCGGCCCGGGCGACCGCCGGACGCGGACCATCGCCTGCGCGGTCGGCGTCCGCCGGACGGCCAGCCGGCGGATGCCGACGTTTTCGCCCGCGAGCGCGGCCGGCGGGAACCAGAAGAGCCGGCCGCCGGCGGTCGCCTCGGCGGCCGGCTCGCGCGGCGGCGGCGACCCG
>JAQGHJ010000556.1 GCA_028288905.1 Phycisphaerales bacterium
ATCGTGACCAAGGCGGCCTACGACCCGGAAGCGCTCTGCGGGCGGATTGCGACCCTGACCGCCGGTGCCACCGGCGGGCTTGCAGTCGGCACTGGAATTGGCCCGACCGCATCGGCGTGAGTACTAGCCGCCGACATGGGACCATTGCTCACGCCGGATCATTTTGCCTAGCGTGAGCAACGGTCCCTTCGGCCTGCCCGGGGCGAGCCAGAAGGCTCCGCTGTCAACGCGGTCCGCCCTCACCCGCCGGGCGGGTTCAGCCGAGCGTTCGGGGCCGATTGGCCGTCGCCGGGTTCCAAGTGTGTGATCGCCCGCTGCATTGACCGCGTCCTCAGCTCGCGGCCGTTCTCGCTGTCGAGTCGATGCTGGAACGCCTGTACCCCCCAGTCCGACCCATCCCTTTTCCGACGCTGGTGACGATCGAGGCTGATCGGCCGGCCCATTGACGGGACCCTCCGTGAGTTGCCAGTAAACGGGCAAAGGTCCATAAAAGCGGACAAATCTATAAAACCTATATTTTTACTTCTAAGAACGGCGGATGATGCGTTCATCGAGACGATGTCCTGCCAGGGCAGGCCGGCTCGACGCGGCCGTGACCGGTCGGCCCCACGGGGGTCGCCGGGGCGGCGGTCGCAGGCTTTCGACCGCGAGGTTCACGTGACGGCATCGCCCGCAGACCGACCCAGGCCACGTCAGGCCGGGTTCACCCTCGTCGAACTTTTGGTGGTGATTGGGATCATCGCACTGTTGATCTCGATCCTGCTGCCGAGCTTGAACAAGGCGCGGGAGCAGGCGAACCGGATCAAGTGCGGGAGCAACCTCCGGCAGATCGCCCTCGGCGCGATCGTGTACGCGAACGAGAACAGGCGGCGGTTCCCCCGGACGTACTGGCAGCCGGACAAGGGGCTGGAGAACGCCAACCTCGGCGGCAAGGGCAACGCCCCGGCCGCCAACTCGTTCAGCCTGTCGGACCCGGGCGGGCCGGTCGGGCTCGACAACGTCGGGGCGTCGCTCTACCTGCTGGTGAAGTACCGGTACGTGCCGCCGACCGTCTTCGCCTGCCCGAGCCTGCCGCGGACGCAGCCGATCGACGCGTCGACGGTTGACGACTACTCGAACTTCCCGAGCCCGAAGGCCGACTTCCTTTCGTACAGCTACGCCGCCCCGTTCCCGAACACCGCGGCCCTGAAGGCCGGGTGGAAGCTTGACGTGACGAACAACCCGGACTGGCCGATCGCGGCCGACATCAACCCGGGGACCGGGACGACCTATACCGAGGGGCACGAGAACGACGGGAACACTGGCGACGTCGCGTACATCGACCCGCCGAAGGAGATGGCCCGCGGGAACTCGAACAACCACCGCAACAAGGGCCAGCAGGTGGCCTACGTGGACGGGCACGTCGAGTGGGTGGACAGCCCGTTCGCCGGCCCGCAGAAGCCCGGGCGGGCGTGGCGGGACAACATTTACGCCAGCACGCACAGCGTCGACGAGGCGACCGGCCGGGGCGGCAAGCCGCACAACCAGCCGAACGACAAGTACGACGTGGTCATGCACCCGGGCGACAGCCAGTAAGGGCGGCGGGCGGATCACCATTCAAGCCGCGAGTGGGCAAACCCTCACGTAGGCGTCTCTTCGGGCGGGTTGGGCAAATGGCCCCGACCCGCCCGTTTCGTTGAAAATCGCCTGAGGAAGCGGACGAATGGTTTCGGAATGGGTGTCGCCACGTCACGACGCATTGGTGGGGCAGGGGGTATCTCGCGACCCAAATGTCCAATCGTCTCGACACGCCGCTATCTCCTAGTTTATTTATGGATTTAGTCTATTACCCTGGACGATGGTGCGGAACGGACCCGGAGTACCCGGGTGGTAGACCGCTCTGGCGGCACCGGAAAGGTGCAGGCCGAGACTTCAGTAGTTTCCAAGAAAGGCTCGTACACGTGGCTACGTCGACGTCTTCGAAAGGCAGCCGGCTTCCCCGACCAGGCTTCACGCTGGTCGAGCTGTTGGTCGTGATCGGGATCATCGCGCTGCTCATCTCGATCCTGCTGCCGAGCCTGACGCGGGCGCGGGAGCAGGCGAACCGGATCAAGTGCGGGAGCAACCTCCGGCAGATCGCCCTCGGGGCGATCGTGTACGCAAACGACAACCGGGGGAAGTTCCCGCGGACGTACTACCAGCCTGGGGCCGGGCTGCTGAACTCGAACAAGGGCGGCAAGGGCAAGGAGCCCTCCGCCAACTCGTTCGACCGGGCGGACCCGGCCGGCCCGGTCGGGCAGGGGAACGTCGGGGCGTCGCTTTACCTGCTCCTGAAGCACCGGTACGTCACGCCCGGCGTCTTCGCCTGCCCGAGCAACCCGCAGGCGCTGCCGATCGACCCGTCGACGGTCGAGGATTACTCGAACTTCCCGACCCCGATGGTGGCGTACAACTCGTACAGCTACGCGGCACTGTTCCCGAACGCGAACGGGATCAAGGACGGGTGGAAGCTCGATCCGACGAACAACCCGGACTGGCCGATCGCGGCCGACATAAACCCGGGGAACGCGGGCAAGACGTACACCGAGGGCGTGGAACTCGGGAATGCCGCCTCGGTCGCGTACACGGACGGCCCGAAGGCGATGGCCGCGGGCAACTCGAACAACCACTACAACAAGGGTCAGCAGGTGGTTTACGTGGACGGGCACGTCGAGTGGCACGTCAGCCCGTTCGCCGGCCCGCAGAAGCCGAGCCGGGCGTGGCGGGACAACATCTACGCGAACACGGCCGGCGTGGACGAGGCGACCGGCAAGGGCGGCGGGCCGCACAGCCAGCCGAACGGCAGGTGGGACGTCGTGCTCCACCCCGGGGACGGCGCCAGCTAAACGGCCCAGTCGAACCGTACGAGTTAGCCGCATCCAACTGACGAGCGGGCGGAGGTCGCAACCAGCGGCCCCCGCCCGCGTCGCGTTGTGAGGAGCGTCGCAGGCGATAATCGGGAGTCAGCGTCGGAACGTTCGGGAGGCTTTTCCTTTCGCCTTACCGGGTTGACGTCCTCACCCGAAGGTGACCCGCCTCTCGCCGCAGGTCTCCGATACTTCGTGAACGGCGGGGTCCGCCGCTTTCCCAGTCGCATCTCCCGAACATTCGCAAAGGAGCGTCAGCGCAATGAGGAAACCGGGGACGGCGCGGGATCGACGATGTTGCTTCCAGCCGCATTGGAATGCACTGCTTACGCAACGCGGGCAGACTGGAAACCCGAATTCACGAAGCGCGATTTAATTTCCGGAAAGAACATCGAGCTTTCCCCACGATCGGCTACTTCTACAGAAATGGAGCGGCCTAGATCGATATCAGGGGCGACTGGTCTCGCGGGTCCGCTCATCGCTTTTCACGCTTCGTGAAGGCAGAAGGCCCGCGCAACCGGGAGGGGACACGATGGGATTCGAAGTGCAGGCAGCAGGGGGTTCGGGCGAACCGGGCGCGGGGCGGGGCGACCCCGATCCGGGCGTCGCCACAAAGGAGAATGTTCGTCGTGCGGGCGAACCGGCCGCCGGCGGTGGGATTGAGTTGGTAATTGTGGACGACCACCCGGCGGTGCGGCGTGGGCTGGTCGCACTGCTGGAGGCTGAACCGGGCGTGAAGGTGCTCGGCGAAGCGGACGCGCCGGCCGAAGCGGTCGAGCTGGCCGAACGGACGCGGCCGGGGCTCGTCGTCGTCGACCTCGTGTACGGCGAGGGGAGCGGGTTCGACTTGATCCGCGCGTTGCGGGTCCGGGTGCCGGGGTGCCGGGTCGTCGTCTACACGGCGGCCGACGGCCCCGGGTACCCGGAGCAGTGCCTGCGGGCCGGGGCGGCCGGGTTCGTCAGCAAGGGTGAACCGCTCGCCCGGCTCGTCCACGCCGTCCGGAGCGTGGCGGCAGGCGCGACGTACCTGAACGAGTCGCGGGCGGGCGAGGTCTTGGCGCGGCTCGTCGGGGACCCCTCAGGGGACGCCAGCCCGGAGTCCCGCGGGCCGGCCGTTGAACGCCTGAGCCCTGGCGAATTTCGCGTGTTCGACCTGATCGGGCAGGGTCTGTCGAACCGCGACGTGGCCGAGGCCCTTCACCGCAGCATTAAGACGGTCGAGACGTACCGGAGCCGGATCAAGCGGAAGCTGGGCGCGGCAAACGCCACACAGCTCGCGCAATTGGCGGCCGCGTCGGTCGCCGCGTCGGGCATCGCGGGCGGCGCCCCCGCGCGTGCGGAGCCACGCCCGATCAGGCCGGCCCGGGTCGCGCGGCGACGAGCGTCGAACGACGCGCCGGCGGCACCGTTCGATCACGGGCTCGGCGGCGTCGGCGGTGCGCCCCCGGTCGGCGGAACCACCGCCGCGGTCCCCGCGGCCGGTTGACGTCGGCCGGGTCAACTCCCGATCGCGATCACGATCGCTTCGTCGCCCTTCAACTCGAGCCGGCCGCCCACCAAACCGCCCTCGCGGCCCGGGTGGGTGCCGACGACCACCCGCCCGCCCCGGGCGGTCGCGGCGTCGACGGACAAGTCGAACGCCTGAGGCCGCGGGCCGAAGTTCAGCACCACGAGGAAGGCCCGCCCCCCGGCCGCGTCAAGGTCGCGTCGCACGTACGCGACCACGTCCCCCTCGGCCGGCACGGGGCGGTACGACCCGACGGCAAGCGCCGGCTCCGCCCGACGGACGGCGATCAACCGCCGGTACAGGGACAGCAGGGAGGCCGGGTCGTTCCGCTGGACCTCGACGTTGACGGCGGCGTGGTCGGCCGCCACCGGCAGCCACGGCCGGGCGGCCGGCGGGGCGAACCCGGCGTTCGGGCTGGCGTCCCACTGCATCGGCGTCCGTTCCGGGTCTCGGCCGAGCCCCAGGCCCGGCACATTCTTCTCGAACGGGTCCTGGACCTGGTCCGCCAAGATCGGCACGTCCGTCATCCCGATCTCGTCCCCGTAGTACAGCGTGGGCGTGCCGCGGAGCGTCAGCAGCAGTACGGCCGCCACCCGGGCCTGCGGCCGCCCGACCCGACTGGCCACCCGCGGGTTGTCGTGGTTCCCCAGCACCCAGTTCGGCCACCCGTAGCTCGGCAGGCTGCCCTCGTAGTGATCGATCGCCTCGGCTACCGCCCGGGCGTTCCACGGCATCGTGACGAGTTGGAAGTTGAACGGCATGTGCACGCCGGCCCCGCCCTCGCCGTAGTACGTCACGAGCCGCTCGACCGGCAGGTACACCTCGCCGACCATCATCCGGCTCGGGTACGCGTCGACCACCCGCCGCATGCCGGCGATCACGTCGTGCACCTCCGGGCGGTCGGTGATGTAGGTGGCGAGGTACTCGTGGTGGGGGTTCTGGCCCGGCCTGTATGCCGGGTTCCGCGGGTTGTCCCGGAACTGGTCGTCCTTGACGATGTGGTAGATCACGTCCACCCGGAACCCATCGACCCCGCGGTCGAGCCAGAACCGCAACACGTCGTGCATCGCCTCCCGCAGAGCTGGGTTCCGCCAGTTCACGTCCGGCTGCTTAGTCAGGAACGCGTGGAAGTAGTACTGCCCGCTGGCCGGGTCGAGTGTCCAGGCCGGGCCGCCGAACGTGCTTAGCCAGTTGTTGGGCGGGCCGCCGCCGGGGGCCGGGTCGCGCCAGATGTACCAGTCCCGCTTCGGGCTCGTCCGGCTCGACCGCGACTCGGCGAACCACGGGTGTTCGTCGGACGTGTGGTTCGGCACGAAGTCGAGGATCACCTTGAGCCCACGGCGGTGGGCCTCGGCCAGCAGCCGGTCGAACGTGGCCAGGTCGCCGAACAGCGGGTGGACGTCGCAGTAGTCGGACACGTCGTACCCGAAGTCGGCCATCGGGGACGGGTAGATCGGGGACAGCCAGACGGCGTCGACCCCGAGCCACTGGAGGTGGTCGAGCCGGTCGATGACGCCCGCCAAGTCACCGACGCCGTCGCCGTTGCCGTCCTGGAACGACCGCGGGTAGACCTGGTAGACGATGCCGCTCTGCCACCATTCGTGCGTCACGTCGGCCATGTTCAGTGGGCTCCGTCGGGAAACTGCCGGAGTGCGTCGACGGTCTTGGCGAAGCCGGCAGGACCGGACGAAGTCGGCGGCCCCTCCTTATCCCGCGGTGGCCCGAGCGGTCAACGGACCCTTTGTAGGCCCCCAGGCCGAGGTCATTCTGGTTCCAGGAGGGCCGGACACTCCGCTGCGTGGAACTTCTGAGGCTGTTACGCGGTGAAATCGGGCGAACTTGGTATTTGGCCCAAAGGGAAACAGTCAATGTTTCAGATTCGAGTCAAACGATCAGACGTTAGCGATGTGTTCGATCCCCACGAACGACCGGACGGAGTGGCGGATTGACGCTGCGGGTAGAACCTTTTGTCGCACGTGGAACTACGGAAGTGTGAGCGACTTATCTCAGCTTTGCATTTGAAAGAGACATTGAAAGCGGACGGTGTTGTCCAACTGTGTCGGCCCATGAAAATTGGGCCGTCCTAAAGCCAATAACGGTCTCGATCTACCGAATTGCCAGCCTAATTCTTAAGCTGACTCATCATGGGCTTGCAAAATTTTCATGCGACTCAGGTATTTACTGAGCGAATTTTCGGCACCAACTTTGCTAAAGTCTCTGCTGATGCGGAGCACCACGACGAAAGAGCGTACTTTCAATGCCTCCCACTCCAGCCGGGGCGGCAGCAAGCACGGCCTCGAATCTCCCGCGGCCTCGGCCATCCCGCTGAAGGCGTCGGCTCAGGCGTCGGACGCCTCGGGCGACTGGCGCAAGTACAGCAACGATCGCCTTCGTCACTTTGCGGTCGCCCGCTGACGGCCGACACGCCACCGCCGCTCGGTCACCCGCTGCTCCAACAGTAGCGGGCGACGCATCGCCCTGCGCCTCGACTCTCCGTCGGGCCGCGAATTTGCATATTTCGAACGGAACGCTGCCTTTTTCCGGGAGACGCTGCGCCATGATTTCGGGCCAAAACACAGTAACCGCGGCCGGTGCAGCATCCGCCGTGGGCGGGCGTCCGCTCGGGCAGGCGGTCACCCCGGGCCGCGCCGCCAGCACCCCGGCCACCAAGTTCGTTTGGGGCGCGGGCATTGAGTGCTCGTTCGTCCCCCACCTGAACGTCGACCAGTTCGAGTGGACGCAGCACAACCGGTTTTGGAAGGACGACTTCAAGCGGGCGGCCGAGCAGCTCGGGTTGAGCGCGCTGCGGTACGCGCTGCCGTGGCACCTGATCGAACGGGAGCCGGGCAAGTTCGACTGGGCGATGGCCGACGAGCGGGTGGCGTACGCCGGCGAGCTCGGGCTCGACCTGTACATGGACGCGATGCACTTCGGCACGCCCACCTGGCTGAAGCAGGCCGCGGGCGACCCGGAGTTCCCCGAGGCCCTCGAGCGGTTCACGACCGCCCTCGTCGAACGGTACCGCACCAGCATCCACACCTGGTGCCCGTGTAACGAGCCGCTCGTGTTGTCGCTGTTCAGCGGCGACTTCGGGTTCTGGCCGCCGCACGCCCGCAAGTGGAAGGGGTACATGCCGGTGCTGAGCCGGGTCGTCCAGGCGACGAGCCGGTCGATCAAGGCGATCCGCCGGGCGGACCCGCAGGCGACCGTCCTGCTGTGCGACAACGTCGAGAACTACAAGAGCCGCGACCCGAGCCTGGCCGTCGAGGTTCGGCGGCGGAACCTGCGGCGGTTCCTGGCGATGGACCTGCTCACCGGCCGGCTCGACAAGGACCACCCGCTGTTCCCGTGGGTGACGGCGTACGGGCTCAACGAACTGGACCTGGAGTGGTTCCGCACCCACCCGCAGCGGCCGGACGTGCTGGGGCTCGACTACTACCCGCACAGCGAGTGGCAGCTCGACCGGGCCGGCCCGAGCGTCCGCCAGCGGCGGGCCGACTCGCCGATCGGGTTGTACGGCATGGCCCAGGCGTACTACAGCCGGTACGGCCTGCCGATGATGCTGACCGAGACCAGCGCTGACGGGCACCCGATCAACCGCGAGATCTGGCTCGACCAGACGATCGACGACTGCCGCCGGCTGCGGGCGGACGGTGTCCCGATGCTCGGGTACTTCTGGTGGCCGATGGTCGACCAGCTCGACTGGGACGGGGCCCTGACGCACCGGGTCGGGAAGATCCACGAGGTCGGCATCTTCACCCTCCGCCGCCAGCCGGACGGCACGCTCGCCCGGCACGACACCCCGCTCGTCGGGCAGTACGCGGCGAAAGTCCGCGGGGCGGACGAGGCGGTCGGCCCGCTCGACGAGATCGTCCAGCCGGCCGACGAGGAAGACCAAGGCCCACCGATCGGCGTCGAGGTGCCGACGGCCGCGGCGGGCGGCACGGGCGCGGGCTCGACCGTCTTGGTCGAATTGCCGGCCGCCGGGTCGCCCGCCGGCAAGGCCAACGGCACGAACGGCCACTCCGCGGTAACGCTCCGCGAGGCCGATCCGGCCCCCGGCTTGTCCGGCGAGATCTCCGTCGCCGGCATGGCTCGGTCCGCGATCGCCGAGGCGAAGGAGACCGACCGGTACGGCATCGTCGTGTTCAGCCACCTGCGGTGGGGCTTCGTGTGGCAGCGGCCGCAGCAGTTCCTCAGCCGGTTCGCCAAGAAGCACAAGATCCTGTTCGTCGAGGAGCCGTTCTTCGACGCCGCCGAGGGCGAGGAGCCGCGGTTCGACCTGCACCAGGTCATGCCGAACGTGACGGTCGTCGCCCCGCACGTCGCCCCGAGCTGGAACCGCAACCCGAAGCTGCCGCAGGTGCTCCGCGACCTGACGACCCGGGCGATCGACGCGATGAACGAGGAGGGGGCGTTCGAGCGGCCGCTGCTCTGGTACTACTCGCCGATGGACAGCGCCTGGTCGCTCGGGTTCTTCGAGAACCGCGGCGTCGTCTACGACTGCATGGACGAGCTGAACCAGTTCACCGGGGCCCCGAAGACGCTCGTCGAGAACGAGGCCCGGCTCATCCGCCACTCCGACGTCGTCTTCACCGGCGGGTACGAGCTGGGCGAGAAGAAGGCGCAACAGCACCCGAACGTGCACACGTTCGGGTGCGGGGTCGACTACGCCCACTTCAGCCGGGCCGGCGACCCGACGACGGTCGCCCCGGCCGACATCGACTTCATGGACCGCCCGATCATCGGGTGGTTCGGCGTCGTCGACGAGCGGGTCGACTATGCGATGGTCGGGCAGATGGCCAAGATGCGACCGAACTGGTCGTTCGCCATGGTCGGGCCTGTCGTCAAAGTCGACCCGAACATGCTGCCGCACGCCCCGAACCTATACTGGCTCGGCGGCCGGGACTACCAGCAGTTGCCGCTGTACTGCCGGGCGTTCGACGTGAACATGATGTGCTTCGCGCTGAACGCGGCCACCCAGTTCATCAACCCCACCAAGGGCCTGGAATACATGGCCACCGGCAAGCCGATCGTCGGCACGCCGGTCCGGGACGTGGTCCGCCAGTGGAGCGACATCGTCCGGATCGCCACCGGGGCCGAGCAGTTCGTCGCCATGATCGAGGACGCGCTCAAGGCCGGCCCGGACGACGAGCGGGTGCGGCGCGGCGTCGAGCTGGCCAAGAAGAGCAGCTGGGAGCAGACCGTCGCCACGATGCAGGGGCTCATCAAGGACGCGATCGGCAAGCCCGACCGCCCGAGCAAGCAGAAGGTCGAGCCGCTGACGCAGGCCGAGCTGGAGTACGTGTACGCCGCGACCCAGGGGTCGTGAGGCGTTCCCGCGGCAGGGGTTTCCGGACCCGTGCCGGCCGGCCGGCTGGGCACACGCGGGCGTCGCGCCACCAACCGCGGCCCGCGCGGGTTACAGGCCCGCGCCACTTGAAGAGCGAGATCGTTAACAAAACGGAGACCGACACCATGCAAGAAAAGATCGTCATCCTCGGGGCCGGTCCGACCGGGTTGGGCGCTGCTTACCGGCTCAAGGAGCTGGGGCACACGAACTTCCAGATGTACGACCGCAACCCGTACATCGGCGGGCTGTCGGCCAGCTTCACGGACCCCGCCGGGTTCACGTGGGACATCGGCGGTCACGTGATGTTCAGCCACTACAAGTACTACGACCAGTGCTTCGCCGACCTGATGGGCGACGATTACCAGGAGAACATGCGGGAGTGCTGGCTCCGCATGTTCGACAGTTGGGTGCCGTACCCGTTCCAGAACAACATCCGGTACCTCCCGAAGCAGGCGACGTACGAGTGCCTGGCCGGGCTCGTCGAGGCCCAGACGAAGGGCGACCACAAGGCCGCCACGAACTTCAAGGAGTTCATCGACGCGGTGTTCGGCGACGGGATCGCGAAGCACTTCATGATCCCCTACAACTTCAAGGTCTGGGCCCACCCGGCCGAGGAGATGAACAAGGAGTGGATCGGCGAGCGGGTGGCCGTCCTCGACTACAAGCGGGCGATCAAGAACGTCGTCATGGGCACGGACGACTTCGGGTGGGGGCCGAACAACACGTTCAAGTTCCCGCTGAAGGGCGGGACCGGCGAGTTCTACAAGCGGTTCGGCCCGAAGCTCGAGGGGCACGTCAACCTGAACAAGACCGTCGACTTCATCAACATCTCGAAGAAGGAGGTCCGGTTCAAGGACGGCGAGATCGTAAAGTACGACCGGCTGATCTCGACGATGCCGCTCGACAAGTTGTGCAACGACTACATCAACGGCGAGATGCCCCGCGAGGTGAAGAAGGCCGCCGCCGGCTTGCGGCACTCCGGCGGGCACATGGTCGGCATCGGCCTGAAGCAGCCGTGCCCGTCGACCAAGTCGTGGATGTACTTCCCCGAGGGCAACTGCCCCTTCTACCGCGTCACGTACCTGAGCAACTACAGCAAGTACATGACCCCGGACGCGGCCACGCACTACTCGCTGCTGTGCGAGACGAGCTACAGCGAGGTGAAGCCGGTCGACGCCAAGTCGATCGTCGAGGACACGATCCAGGGCCTGATCAACTGCGGCATGCTGAAGGACGAGGACCGCAAGGACATCGTCAGCACCTGGCACTACCACGCCGACTACAGCTACCCGACGCCGACCGTCGACCGCGACGCCCGGCTGGCGCAGGTCATCCCGTAC
>JAQGHJ010000631.1 GCA_028288905.1 Phycisphaerales bacterium
TCGGCCGTCTCGACGGCGGCGTCGGGGGCGACGCGGTCGGTGCCGGCCCCCAGCGCGTACACCCGCACCCCGCGGGCGGCCAGCCGGCGGACGGCGTCGGGGGCGTCGGCGTCCCGCTTCGTCTGCCGCCCGTCGGTCACGACGACCACGCTGGCCGGCTCGTCCTGGCTCAACTGGTCGTTCACCGCCAACAGCCCCGACGCCAAGTCGGTGGCCGGGGCGACGGGCTTGTCGAACGCGGCGGCGACGGCCTGGGCCGCCTTCTCCCGGCTCTCCGGGGAAGCGGCCACGGCCCGCTCGCCGAACCCCATCACCTTCACCGCCTGCCGCGGCAGCACCGCCTCGAACCCGCCGCCGCCCGCCGCCGCGGCCGAGGCGTCGCCGCCGGCCGGCTTGTGCTCGATCGCCCGCTTGGCCAGCTCGGCCCGGGACAGTTTGCCGACCTGCTCGATCGCGGCCGCCACCTTCGGGTCGTTCTTCGCCAGCACCGCCTTGTCCGACTCGTCGGCCGCCTTGGCCAGTTGCCCAGCGGCCTTGGCGAGCGTCTGCCGCACGTCGGCCCACGCCAGGTCACCCTGCGCTTCCTCAGGCTTCTGACGGCCGTCGATCTTCTCGATCGCCTTGGCCACCCCGTCGGCCGTCGACCGCAGCGTCTTGGACAGCTCGGGCACACTTGCCGCGGCCGGGTCCTTGTCGGCGGCGTCGGCGACGCCGGTCAGCCGGCTGTTCCACGCCTTGAGCCCGCGGACGACGGCGTCCACCCGCTTGCGCCCCGCGGCCGCGTCGGCCGGCTGGGCGAGCAGCGCCTGGTAGTGCGACACGTCCGCCCCGAGCAGCCCGAGCCGCGCCGCCAGCCGGTCCGGGGCCCCCGGGCGAACGCCGTCCGGCAGCAGCCCCAGCGCGTCCGCCCACCGCAGCCGCTCGATTGGCGTCGCCTGCGGGTCCGCCCGGCTCATCGACTCGCTCTGGTCGACCACCACCCACAACGTGCCGCTCGACGCCCCGGTCCGGGTGAACACCCGCCCGGCTCCCAGCAGCATCACGAACACCATCCCGATCAGCAGCGTGCGGATCACGGCCAGCGACACCACCGCCCGCCGCGACGCCACCCGCCGCTGGGCGCGGTACAGGTAGACCGCCGCCCCGGCCGACAGGACGAAGAACAGGCCGAGCAGCCAGGGGCTGAGCTGGGGGAGGAACGTCCAGCGGGCGTCGACTGCGGGGTTGATTTGGGCCAACAAGAGTGGGAGGAAATGGAGCGGGTCTCTTGAAATCACGATCTGCGGCCCTTCGAGAAATAGCGATCGTCAAACTCGACTCGCTAAGACGGTCACCATTCACCGGTAGGCGCCGACGAGCGGTAAGTTTTCCGCAGGCGAACGGCGACGAAGATGAACGCTCCAAGAATCATCACGGCCATGATCGGCACCGCCCACAGCTTGACCCGGGCGACACGAGAAGAGGAGAGGATTCTTCCATCTAGGGCGTTGAAGACAAACGAGTTACCGTCCGTCGTGCTGACCGTGTACGTAAGCCGCGCGTCGTCAAAATATTCGTCCGCTGACCAATTCAAACGAGATTCAGAGCGTGGCAAAAGCAACTTGAAGTCGATCAGGTCAGAGACCTTATAGGTTCGGCACAACTTGCCATCAGCGAAAAAGCTGAACGCCTCGTCTTCAGCCGTCTCCGCCCCAGGACCGCGGCGCACCAGGTGCACTCCGTCGGACGCTACCTCAACGTCGTAGGCATACCAGTTGACCGTCCAAAGTGGTTCAGCCGTGCCATCATTGGGGTACAAGCCGCTGCGGGGGTACTTCGCCCGGATGGCTTGTATCTCCGCTGATTTAGCCGCGTTCCAGCGATTTGATTCACCTTGGACTGCACCCGGCGCGATCATAACAAAGAGAAGCTGGCCGTTCGGGCTTGCTTTGGTGTATGAGAACGGTGGAACTATGGAGTCGGCCCGGAGGGTGACAGCAAACGTCAGGAAGCGGACGGCCCAAGCAGTGACTGGAAGGCTATGTGGATACCGTACGTGCATCATTGCACTTCCACGTCCGCCAGTACCAGTACTACACCGCCGCCGGCAAACCGACCGCGCCAACCCCGCCCGCCGGCCCCACCTGCCGTCGCATCACCCGCCACGTCATGAACGTCTCGGCCAGCAGGAAGGCGAGCAGCCCGCCGGCCAGCAGGGGCCACAGCTCGACGCCCTTGCCGCCGCCGCCGCCCAACGCCGCCGCCAAGTCGGTCGGGGCGAGGGACCGCTCGACGTACTTGTGGTCGTCGGCCGCCAGCCACGCGCGGTCGTCGTCGGTCAACGCCGCCTCGTCCAGCTCGCGGCGGTCGATGCCGACGCCGTAGTACACCGGCGGCAGCTCGCTGCGGTCGAACCGCAGCTCGTACCGGCCGGGCAGGTACGTGTCGCTGAACCGGACGATCTGCCGGGCGTCCCGCACGAGCGGGCGGGCGCGGGCCTTCGTGCCGTCCGGGCGGGTGACCTCGGCCCAGGCGACGGGCGGGTCGGCGGGGCCGGTCCAGACGAGCGGCTGGCCGCTGTCGAGCCGGCGGTTCTCCTGCCCCTTGGTCCACCCGGCGGCCAGGTGGTAGGCGGTCACGTTCACCAGCGGGGCGAACGCCCGGACGGTCGGCCAGTTGTTCCACCCGCTCGCCCCGTCGACCGGCGTCGTCCACACCACCACCCGTCCGCCGTTGCTGCCGATCGGGCGGTCGATCATCAGCGGGTCGCCGGTCGCGGTTGCCAGTGGGACCCGGGCGTCGGCGTCCCGCGGCTTGACGGACCACCACTTCAAGGCGGTCAGGCCGGCCAGCCCGTTGCGGGCCGGGTCGGCGGCGAAGCCGGCCAGCGTCGGGTGCTGCGGCTCGCGGACGTCGACCAGCACCGGCGACTCGGCCGCCGCCTGCTGGTCGGCCACGTCCAGGTGCATCAGGTTGGCCGCCGCGAGCTGGTCGCGGACGAGGCCCCGCTCGGTGTTGCGGCCCAGGATGAACCAGACGCCGTGCCCGCTCTTGGCGTAGTCGAGCAGCTTGTTCTGCAACACCGCCGGCAGGGCGGGCACGTCGTTCACGACGACGAGGGCGTAGTCGTCCAGCTCCAGCGCCGGCAGCTTCGGGTCGGCCACGCCGGCCAGGGTCACCTTGGCCAGCGGCGGGGTGTCGGCCGCGGCCGCGTCGCTCAGTAATGCGGTCGTCAAATACCGGCTGCGGCGAAACGCCCGCAACGCCGACTCGGTGCCGCTGGCGTCGAGGGCCGCGCCCGATAGCTGGCCGTCGATGACCAGCACCGGCAGGGCCGGCCAGACGTACGCGCTGGCGGCGGCCGCGTCATCGGCGTCGAGCGCGTCGCGGGCGTCCACCCGCACCTCGACCGCGTGCGAGTTGGCTGACGCGAACGAGTGGTCGAACCGAAGCGTGCGGCTGGCTGCCACCGGCAGGGCGGCGACCGACTGGCGGGCCACCTCCCGGCCGTCGACGAGCAGCCGGGCGTCCGTCGCCGGCACCTCGGCCGGGCCGGTGTTGACGACGGTGGCGGTGACGGCGGCAGGGCGGTTCACGCCGACGACGGCCGGCGATACGCCCAAGTCCCCGACGGTCAGGTTCGGCTTCCCGGCGGCCGGGGCGACGGGCACGTCGTACACGCGGACGGCCGACTCGACCCCCTTCACCCGCTGCCCGACGGCGGCCGTCCAGGCGGCGGCGTCCTTCGGTTGCCAGTCAGCTCGCTGGCCGTCGGACACGACGAGGATCACCTTCCGCGTGTTCCGCCCCCGCCCGACCAGCTCCCGGGCCCGCCGGACCGCGTCCGGGATGCTGCCGGCCGACAGCCCCGGCGGCTGCTTCCGCAGCGCGTCAAGCGTGCCGCCCAACGCGTCGCGCGGGACCGGCAGCGGGGTTAAGACCCGCGGCGAATGCTCGGCCAACACGACAGACACTGTGTCGGACGGGCGGAGCAGCGCCGGGTCCGCCAGCCGGGCGACGGCGGCGACGGCGGCGTCGTACACGGTCGCTCGGCTGTCGCCAGGGGCGCTCCCGGCACTTCCGCCGCTCGCGGCGTCGCCAATCAAAGCCGCCCCGCCCCCCGGCCCCGTCGCCCCCGCCCCGTCCGCCGCCAGGCGTCGGGTGCTCAGCGAGTGGTCGACGACGACCCCGATATCGACCGGCGCGTCCGACGCCAGCGGGTTGGTGATCCCGCCGCTGAGCAGCGGACGCCCGAGCAGGAACACGAGCAGCGCCAGCACCGCCAGCCGCAGGAGCATCAGCAGCCAGTTGTCGACCTTCTTGCGGTGCTTCTGCTGGAGCACCGAGGCGCGGAGGAACATCATCGCCGCCCACGGCACCGGCCGGGTCTTCTGCCGGTGCAGCAGGTGGATCAGCACCGGCAGCGACACCGCGGCCGCGCCGACCACCCACCAGGCGAGTGAACCCATCAGGAAGGACATGGCGGCACCAGGAGAGGCGAACGCAAAAAGATGAATGATGAATGTAGAATCAAATGCACGGAAGAGCTAACGGGGACCGAAATGCTTGGTCCCCCCGACCCCAATCATCGTTCTGCATTCCTCATTCCGCATTTCCCTCTCTCACTTCCGCCCCGCCCGCCGCGCCAGGTACGTGGCCAGCGCGGCGTCGAACGGCTTGCTCGTGTTCAGCAGCAGGTGGCTGACGTTCAGCTTGGCCATGCCGTCGGTCAGCGCCTTCTGGTGCTTGGCGACGGCGTCGAGGTACCCGGCCCGGACTTGGGCGGGGTCGAGCTTCATCTTGTCCCCGGCCTGTTCGAGGTTCTCGAACTCGCTCCACGTGCGGAACGGGAACGTCAGCTCGTCGTCGCTCATCACCTGGAGCAGGATCACCTCGTGCCGCTTGTGCCGCAGGTGGTGGACGGCCTCGGTCAGCTTGCCCGCGTCCTCGAACAGGTCGGAGATCACCACGACCATGCCGCGGCGGTCGATCCGCTCGGCCACCTCGTGCAGGATCGGCCCGATCCCGCTCTCCCGCTCGGCCGGCGTCTCGTCGATCGTCCGCAGCAGCCGCATGAGCTGGCTCGGCGTGCTGCGGGCGGGGACGAACGCCCGCACCCGGCTGTCGAACGTGACGAGCCCGGCCGCGTCCTGCTGGTGCAGCACGACGTACGCCAGGGCGGCCGCGACGAACTGGGCGAACCGGAACTTGCTCAGCGGGTCATTCGGCCCGCGATACGCCATCGACGCCGACGCGTCGAGCACGATCTGGCACCGCAGGTTCGTCGAGACCTCGTACTGCTTGATGTAGTACCGGTCGGCCTTGGCGAACACCCGCCAGTCGATCCGCCGGACGTCGTCGCCCGCGACGTACGGCCGGTGCTGGGCGAAGTCGAGGGCGAACCCGACGTGCGGGCTCCGGTGCAGCCCTTGGACGTACCCGTCCATGACCTGCGACGCCATCAGCTCCATCCGGCTGATCCGCTGGAGCGCGGCCGGCTCCAGCAATGACGTCGCCCCCGGCGCGTGGTCGGCCGCGGTCCGGTCGGCGGCGGGGGAGGGTTGGGTGGCGAGGGCCATGGGGGCCGAAATGCAGAATGTCGAATGATGAATGCAGAATGGGGGAAAGGCCCTCGGCCCGGTCGCGATGCCTGCATCTTATTCTGCATTCATCGTTCGACATTCTGCATTTGGAGCGACCGGTCAGGCGGCGCGGTGACCTTCCGGCACCTTCGCCACGTCCGCCAGCAGCCGGTCGATGATCTTGTCGCTCGTCATCCCGGCCGCCTCGGCGCTGAACGTCGTCATGATCCGGTGCCGCAGCACCGGGTGGGCGGCCCGGGCGATGTCCTCGGTCGTCACGTGCACCCGGCCCTGGAGGATCGCCCGGGCCTTGCCGGCCATGATCAGGTTGATGCACGCCCGCGGGCCGGCCCCGTACTGCACCAGCTCGTTCACGTACGCCGGCACGCCCGGCTCGCCGGCCCGGGTCGCCCGGACCAGGTCCCGGGCGTACGCGTACACGTGGTCCGCCACCGGCACCCGCCGGACGATGTTCTGCAGGTTCAGGATGGCCGGGCCGTCCAGCAGCGGCTTCAGCTCCGGGCGGTAGTTCGTCGTCGCCTGCTTCATGATCCGGATCTCGTCGGTGGCCGTCGGGTACCGGACCACGGTCATGAACATGAACCGGTCGAGCTGGGCCTCGGGCAGCGGGTACGTCCCCTCCTGCTCGATCGGGTTCTGCGTCGCCAGTACGAAGAACGGCTCCGGCAATTCGTACGTCCGCTCGCCGACGGTCACCCGGTGCTCCTGCATCGCCTCCAGCAGTGCCGCCTGCGTCTTCGGCGGCGTCCGGTTGATCTCGTCGGCCAGCACCATGTTCGCGAACAGCGGGCCTTTGACGAACCGGAATACCCGCTTGCCGGTCGTGTGGTCCTCTTCGAGGACATCCGTGCCCGTGATGTCCGACGGCATCAGGTCCGGCGTGAACTGCACCCGTTTAAACCCCAGGTGCAGCACCTTGCTGATCGTGCTCACCAGCAGCGTCTTGGCCAGCCCCGGCACGCCGACGAGCAGGACGTGACCCTGGCAGAACATGGCCGTCAACACCTGCTCGACGACCTCCTCCTGCCCGACAATCACCTTGCCGAGCTCCTCCCGCATCGTGGCGTAAGCCCGGGCGAGCTGGTTGACGGCGTCCACGTCCGTGGCGGCAGGGGTCGGCGGCGACGCGACGGCGGCGGGGGACAGGGCCATGAGGGGCGAACTCCGGAAGCGGGGGCGGCGGGCGAGCCGGGCAGACGGGCCAGGGCGCGTCCCGGCCGACTCGCCCATTCTACGCTGGCGGCGGGGGCACTGTTGAACCCGCCCGGCCGACCCGCTGGGCGGACGGGGCGGCCCGGACGTGTCCGCCCGCCCGCCCGACGGTACACTTTGGCGGGGGCGGTCGCGTCCCGTCCGAAGGTTCTCGGGGGGCGTGCCGCTGCCGTCCCCCGCCGTCGCCGATCGAACGATGCGTCACGCCACTCGCCGCCGGTCCGACCGTTCCCGCCGATCGCTGGCCCGCGTCGCCGCGGCGGGCGCCGCGGCGGGCGCCGCGGCGTGGGTGTTGGTCACCGGGTGGGCGGCGACACCGGCGGCCGCCCAGGCCCGGCCGGCCCGCGTCGCCCCCGATCCGAATGCGGCCGCCCGGCGGGAGCGGCTGGCCCAGTTCCAGGCGGCCGAGCGGGCCGCCCGCGACCTGCCCCGGCTTCCCGCCACCCGCCCGGACGACGTATTCCGGCTCGGTGTCCGGAACCGGGCGATCGTCGTCGAGGTGGTCCCAGGTTCCGACGGCCGCCGCCCGACCGGCGACCAAGCCCCTCGCCCACACCGCAGCGGGCACCTCTCCGGCCCCCGCGTCGCCGTCGTCATCGAGCACTTCCGCTGAATCCTCACCCGCTCCCGCAACGGCAGGATCGACTCCGTCCGGCTCGACTCCCTCC
>JAQGHJ010000632.1 GCA_028288905.1 Phycisphaerales bacterium
ACGGCCGTCTCCATCTTCATCGCCTCGATGCTCAGCAGCCGCTGGCCGGCCTTCACCGCGGCCCCCACCGTCACCGCCACGTTCGTCACCTTCCCCGGCATCGGGGCGGCCACTTGGTTCGGGTCGCTCGCGTCGGCCTTGGGGTGGCGGTGCAGCGTCGCCTCCAGCGACCGGTCCGGGACGTTCACCTCCCGCGGCTGGCCGTTCAGCTCGAAGAACACCGTCCGCGTCCCGTCCTCCCGCGGCTCGCCGGCCGTCAGGTAGCGGATGATGAGCGTCTTGCCCTCCTCGATGTCGAGCGTCACCTCTTCCCCGGGCTGCATGCCGTAGAAGAACGCCGGCGTCGGGACCACGCTCACGTTGTCGTACTGCTTGGCGAACGCCGCGAAGTCGAGGAACACCTGCGGGTACATCAGGTACGACTGCACGTCCACGTCCCGCGGCGGCTGGCCGAGCTTCTCCGCCAGCGTCTTCTTTGTCGCCGCCATGTCGACCGGCGGCATCTTCTCGCCCGGGCGGCCGACGATCGGCTTCGCCCCGGCCGAGTCGAGCACGACCTTCTGCAGTGCCGCCGGCCACCCGCCCTCGGGGAACCCGAGCATCCCCTGCATCATCTCGACCACGCTCTTGGGGAACGCGTGCTTGCGGCCGGGGGCGAGCAGGTCCGACGCGCTCAGCCCGTTCGTGACCATGAACAACGCCAGATCGCCGACCACCTTGCTGCTCGGGGTCACCTTCACGATGTCGCCGAACAGCCCGTTGACGGCCGCGTACGTGTCGGCGATCTCGTGCCAGCGGTCCTCCAGGCCCATGCTCTTGGCCTGCTGGCGGAGGTTCGTGTACTGCCCGCCGGGCATCTCGTGGTGGTACACCTCGGCCGTCCCGGCCAGCATCCCCTCCTCGAACGGGTAGTAGAACTGCCGGACCGCCTCCCAGTAGTCGCTCAGCCGGTTGGCCGCGTCCAGGTCCACGCCCGTGTCCCGCTCCGTGTGGTTCAGGGCGGCGACGAGCGAGTTGAGGTTCGGCTGGCTCGTCATCCCGCTCATGCTGGCGAGGGCGACGTCGACCACGTCCACGCCGGCCTCGGACGCCATCAGCAGGCTGGCCGCCTGCACGCCGCTCGTGTCGTGCGTGTGGAAGTGGATCGGCACGCCCACCTCGTCCCGCAGCGCCTTGACGAGCGCCCGGGCGGCGAACGGCTTGCACAGCCCGGCCATGTCCTTGATCGCCAGCACGTGGGTGCCCATCGACACCAGTTCCTTGGCCATCCGGACGTAGTAGTCGAGGCTGTACTTCGTCCGCTTCGGGTCGAGGATGTCGCCGGTGTAGCAGATGGCGGCCTCGCAGATGCCGTCGGTGTGTTCCCGGACGGTTTCCACCGCCACCTTCATGTTCTCGACCCAGTTCAGCGAGTCGAAGATGCGGAACACGTCCACGCCCGCCTGGGCGGCCGTCTTCGTGAAGCTCTTGACCACGTCGTCCGGGTAGTTCGTGTACCCGACGGCGTTGCTGGCCCGCAGCAGCATCTGGAACAGCACGTTCGGCACCCGCTCGCGAAGGGCGTGCAGCCGGTCCCACGGGTCTTCCTGCAAGAACCGCATGGCCGTATCGAACGTCGCCCCGCCCCACACCTCCAGGCTGAACAGGTTCGGCGTGAGCCGGGCCGTGGCCTCGGCCACCTTCAGCAGGTCGTACGTCCGGACGCGGGTGGCCAGCAGCGACTGGTGCGCGTCCCGCATCGTCGTGTCGGTGAGCAGCAGGCGCTTTTCCGCCCGTACCCACTCGGCGAACTTGGTCGGCCCCAGCTCCCGCAGCTTGTCCTTCGTGCCCGGCGGCGGGGTGCCGCCGGGCACGAACTGCGGCACGACCGGCTCGGGCAGCACGCGCTTGGGGTCGACCTTACCCTTCACGTCCGGCCGGCCGTTCACGATCACGTCGCCGAGGTAGCTCAGCAGTTTCGTCGCCCGGTCGCGGCGGGGGGCGAAACGGAACAGTTCGGGCGTCGTGTCGATGAATGTCGTCGTCGCCGCCCCGGACCGGTAGGCCGGGTGCTGGATCAGGTTCTCGAGGAACGGGATGTTCGTCTTCACCCCGCGGATGCGGAACTCGCGCAGGGCCCGGCTCATCCGGTCGTTCGCCTCAGCGAACGTGGTGCCGCTGGTGATCACCTTCACGAGCAGCGAGTCGAAGTAAGGCGTGATGACCGCGCCGCCGTACCCGTTGCCGCCGTCGAGCCGCACCGCGTACCCGCCGGGCGAGCGGTACGTGCTGATCCGGCCGTAGTCGGGGATGAAGCTGTTCTCCGGGTCCTCGGTCGTGATCCGGCATTGGATCGCGTAGCCCCGGGCCTCGATCTTCTCCTGCGGCGGGATGCCCAGCGGGGCCTCGTGCAGCTTGTGCCCCTGGGCGACGAGGATCTGGCTCTTCACGAGGTCGATCCCGGTCACCACCTCGGTGACGGTGTGCTCGACCTGGATGCGGGGGTTCACCTCGATGAAGAAGAAGTCGTGCTTGTCGAGGTCGACGAGGAACTCGACGGTGCCGGCGTTGCGGTACCCGGCCGTCGCGCACAGCCGCTTGGCGGCCTCGCAGATCTCAACCCGCAGTTCCAGCGGCAGATCGATCGACGGGGCGACCTCGACCACCTTCTGGTGCCGCCGCTGGACCGAGCAGTCCCGCTCCCACAGGTGGACGAGGTTGCCGTGGGCGTCGCCGAGGATCTGCACCTCGATGTGCTTGGCCCGGCCGATGTACCGCTCGATGAACACCTCGCCCCGGCCGAACGCGGCACCGGCCTCCCGCTGGGCCTCCTCGAGCTTGCCGAGCAGCTCCCCCTCGTTCTGCACGACCCGCATCCCCCGGCCGCCGCCGCCGAAGCTGGCCTTGAGGATGAGCGGGTACCCGACCTCGGCCGCGGCCGCCTTCACCTTAGCCGGGTCGCTCAGACCGTGCTCCGAGCCCGGCACGGTCGGCACGTTCGCCTTAACGGCCAGCCGCTTGGCGGCGGTCTTGTCGCCGAACGTCTCGAGCAGGTCCGGCGTCGGGCCGACGAACGTGATCCCGTTCGCCTCGCAGGCCCGGGCCAGCTCGGCGTTCTCGCTCAGGAACCCGTACCCGGGGTGGATCGCGTCGACG
>JAQGHJ010000676.1 GCA_028288905.1 Phycisphaerales bacterium
GTGACGCGGAACATCGCGTCCCCGCCGCAGCTCTTGGCCTCGCCGACCGGCGTGTCCCACTCCAGGTCGGCCAGCCGGTTGTACACGGACGCCTCGGGGAACCGCTCCCGCCGCCGGCCGCAGACGACGGCCGCCTCGGGACGAGCGTCCAGTTCCTGCTTGGCCCGACTGATCCAGGTCGGCAACACCTCGCAATCGCCGTCGACCATCTGCACGTACGTCACGTCCGGGGCGATCGCCAGCAGCCGGTCCATCCCCTCGTTTCGGGCCCGGGCGGCCGAGAATGGGACGCTCATATCCAGGTCGACCACGTCCGCGCCCATCGACCGGGCGAGGGCGGGAGAGCCGTCTGTGCTGGCCGAGTCCACGTACACGACCGGCCACCCCTGGCCGACCAGGGACGCGAGGCACCGGCGGAGGCGGTCCCCCTCGTTTCGGCCGATGGCGATGATCCCGATTTCAGGCATAAAGAGCGGCCCACGAATGGTCACAAATGGGAACACGAATCAGAGGAAAAGGATGGGGCGGGGAGGGGCAACTCAAGCTGTCTTTCCTTTTGCCCGTCCTCTATTCCTGCCTCATTCGTGTGGATTCGTGGGAGAAATCGTCTTGATGACCTTCGCGGGCACGCCGGCCGCCACGCTGAACGGCGGGACGTCCTTCACCACCACGGCGTTCGCCCCGACCACGCTGTCGTGGCCGACGGTGACCGGGCCGAGGACGACGACGCCGCACCCGAGGTCGCAGCGGTCGCCGATCGTCGGGAGCTGGTGCAGGGCGTCGCGGCGGGCGACGCCGAACGTCGTGTTCTGGCGGACGTGCACGTCGTCCCCGATGGCTTCGGCGTGCAGGATCATCCCGCCGTGGTGCCAGATCCGCACCCGCCGGCCGAGCCGGACGGTGTAGGGTAGCGTGATCCCGCACGTCCACTCGACCCACTTAAACCCGAACCGGTACAGCAGGGTGGCCGGGGCGCGGACGAGCTTCGGCAGCCCCATCCGCCAGTTGCCGAACCGGTGGACGGCGACGGCCCAGAAGCCCTGCTCCAGCAGGTGCCCGTCGTGCGTCCGCAGGTCCTCCCGGAGCAGGGCGAGGAACCCAACGCTCAACGGGTTCATGTTCCGCGACCCGGGCTTCGGCACTGGGACCGCAGGGGCGGGCGCCGCGTGCGGGGAGGTTGGGGCGACGTCGGTGGTCGTCATGTCTCGGTTCTGAAGCCCGCGTACAAGGGGTCATCTCCGACGCGGGGGAAACACGCGACGCGAAGTCGCGAAGAGCGCGAAGGCAGGCGCGAAGAAGTCGAAATTCACGATCCGTCTTCCTCCGCGCACCTCGCGCCTTCGCGTCGCGTGTTCCCCCGCTCAGTGTGCCCCGGCCACCCACACGCTGTTCCGGGCGAAGTCGCCGAGCAGGTGCTGGGGGTCGGTGTCCGGCTTCCGCTGCACCCGGCGGCGGGCGCGGAACGTGAGGAACGACGTCATCCAGAGCAGGTCCGCCGCCGCCGCCTTCACCCGGCCGTGGTTGCGGACGAAGTACCGCCGCCGGCTCTCGAACCAGTAACGCGGACGCCGCTTGTTCGCCTGCTTCACGTCCGTCACGCCGCTGCTCTGGCCGACGAGGTGGACGACCCGGCTGGCCGGCACGTACCAGCACGGCCACCCGGCGCGGGCGGCCCGCAGGCAGAAGTCGACCTCTTCGAAGTACATGAAGTACGCGTCGTCCAGCAGCCCGACCGCGTCGAACACGGCCCGCCGTACGATCAGGCTCGCGCCGGCCACCCAGTCCGTCCGGACCGGGTCCTCGCCCGGCGGCACCGGCGGGGCGACGACCCGGCCGCTCAACAGCTTCGAGACCGGGCCGAGCCGAAGCCCGGACTCTACCTCGCTCAGCACCGTCGGAAAGCGGAACGCCGACCGCTGGGGGGCCCCGTCGGGGTGTTCGAGCCGGCTCCCCGCCAGCCCGGCCGCCGGCGTCGCGTCCATGAAGTCGAGCAGCGCGCCGATCGCCCCCGGCCGCACGACCGTGTCGGGGTTCAGCAGCAGCACGTACTCCGGCGGGTCATTCGACGCCAGAGCGGGGCGGATCGCCTCGTTGTTCCCGTACGCGAACCCGCCGTTCCGCGGGAGCGGCTTCAACTCGCACCAGTCGGCCCAACCGTTGGCCGCGATCGCAGATCCGATCGTTGCGACCGAGTCGTCGCCGGAAGGGTTATCGGTCACGACGACGCGGATGCCCGGGACGGCAGCCACCTCCGGGGCGAGCGACCGCAAGCAGTCGACGCACAGGCCGGCCGACCGGAAGTTCACGATGACGACGAGCAGCCGCATGATCGGGTTATCGTCCGCGCCGCCCGGCCGGCTGCACCGGCGGGGCGGCCGCTTGGAGCCCGGCGATGGACGGGAAGCCCGGCACACCCGAGAACCCGGCGGCCGGCGTGGTGAACTGCGGCACCCCGTACCCACCCGCCGCGTAGCCGCCGGACGCGTACCCGGCCGTCGCGTACCCGCCGACGGGCTGGGCGATGTAACCGCCGCGGCCCGGCGTGGCGACGCCGGCCGGGTAGGCCCCGGCGGTGGGGCTCCTACCTTGGTCAAGCACCGCGGTGGCCGCCGCGACCCCGTACCGGCGGTTCACGGACCGGACGGCCGGGCCGATCCCGCTGATCCCGCCGAGCGCGAGCATGAACAGCGGGTTGAGCATGGCGTTCAGCAAGTTGTCGACCATGTGCAGGAGGAGCAGGACCGACATGGCGGCAACCGGGGCGACGGCCGGGTGGTGCCAGAACCGCAGCGGGATCCGCCGCCACAGGATGAACGCCGGCAGCGTGATCGTCAGCGCCAACAGGGACAGCCCGACCGTCCCGTACTGCCCGAGCGTGATGATCCAGAGCCCGTCGGTCGGGGCGCTGTCCCGCAGCACCCGCTCCTCGAGCCCGTCGAGCGACGGCTTCATGTACTCGGAGTACACCCGCCACGGGGTCTTCGCCAGGTCGTTCGGGTCCCACTTGCCCCACCCCCACTTCGGGTCAGGGGCGTCGAACGCGCGGACGACCACCATGTCCTCGGCGACCATCCGCGTGCTCAGTGACTGGAGCCGCTCCTCGGTCGTCACCCGGCTGAACGCGTCGATCAGTTTGTCCCGGTCCAGCGTCGCGCTGCCCCGCAGGTACATGTACGTCGGTGCAATGGCCGCCAGCACGAGGATCGGCAGCCCGGCCACCAGCCCGCCGGCCGACTTGAGCGACCGGATCCAGAATAGGGCGGCGAGCCCGATGACCATGAACCCGCTGGCGGCCACGGTTTTGCACACCACCACCTGCGTGAAGCAAAGGACGGCGGTCACGACGGACATCGGGACGAACCCGAGCCGCCGGACGCTGCCGCCGACCCACATCCACCCGGCCAGCAGGCTGGCGGTTGTCATGTACATGGCCAGCGCCAGCCCACTCTGCATGAACACCATCGGGCGGAACCCGCCCCACCTCTTGGACTGGGCGAGCGAGTGCTGGACGAACCCGTACAGCTTCTGGTGCAGGGTCGGGCTGATCACCATCTCGACGTAGCAGAAAGGTAGGTAGACGATCGCCCCGACGACGATGCCGACACCCAGCTCCTTGAACGCTTCGAGGTCCCGGAAGTAGAGCCGCCCGACGAGGTACGGGATGCCCCACAGCCCCAGCTGCTGGACGACGCTCGACGCCCCGTCGTACACCCCCAACCCGTTCACGACGCTCGTCGCGAACGGGGACAGGCACCACCCGAGCATGGGTAGGTCGTACCAAGCCGGGCGGAACTTCAGCAGCAGCCGCCAGTCGAACAGCCCCACGGCCAGCAGGATGCCGAACGACGACGCGGTGATCTTCGTCAGGTCCGGCAGCCCGGCCAGCTTGATGGCGGACATCGGCAGGAACAGCCACCCGCCCACGTACGCGGCGATCACCGCCCGCCGCGGCGGCAGGACCGCGAACAGCAGCAGGGTGAACGGCACCCAGGCGAGCAGCGCGAGCAGGGCGATCTCTTTCATGGCCTGGCTTACCCTGTAAGGCTGCGGCGGGGCGGGGCCCCGCGAACCGCACGGCAGTTTTTCAATAAAAATCCGGCCGAAGGCGGCGCGGGGAGGGCCACGCCCAAGGCGCGAGCGACGCGCCCGTTGCTGTGTCGGCGACCCCGTATATTACGTCGTGCCCATCGGGTCCGACACCGCCGGCCCGGGCTCGCCAAAAAAGTGAGCCGCCCGCCGCCGCTGCAGCTCCGGCTCGACCACCGGGTCGAACCCGCCTGCCCGGGCGGCGATCAGGTCTGCCCAGGGCAGCTCGGCCGTCCGCTTCTTCAGCTTTTCGACCAGTTCGTCCACTCGCCCAATGGGTCGGGCCGGCACCCCGGCCACGATGTCGCCTTCCTTCACGTCCTTCGTCACGACCGCCCCGGCGGCCACGACCGCGTTCGGGCCGATCGTAACGTTTGGCATCACGACCACGTTGTACCCGAGGAAGACGTTGTCCCGGATGTCGATCTTCCCGACCGCGTCCAGCTTCACGCTGTACGCCCGGTTCAGCATGGCGATCGACCCGTCGTGCCCAATCAGCGCGCAGGTGCTGAAGTGTACGTTGTTTCCGATCTTCGTCAGGTACGGGTCGCCGAAGACCACGGTCGGCAGGATGCTGCACCCGTCACCCACCGCGTGCAACCCGCCGTGCCGGCGGACGAATTCGGCGTACTCCAGCCCCATCGGCCGGCACAGCCTCACGTACAGCCCCCGGAGCTTACCGGTCCGCAAGGCATACCGGCGGACGCGGCCGGAGATGAAACGCTTCAATCCCATAGTTGAACATTCCCTGGAGCTCGGCCGGCCGAGGCGGCCAACCGTGGCGCCCGCGGAGGCCACGACGGCGGTCAGCCCGCCGTCCTAAGCCGCGGCCGGCCGGCGGTCGCGACCCGCGTCAAGGCGGCCTCGAACCGGTCGGTCGCCACGTCCCAGTTGTGAGCTTGAGCAGTGGCCAGCGCCCGGTCGCTCATTGCGGCCCACTCGGCTTGGTGCATCCGGGCGACCCGGACGATGGCGGCTGCCATCGCCTCCGGATCCTCCGGCGGGACCATGATCCCGCCGCCCCCGGCCACCAGCTCCGGGGCCGCCCCGGCCGGGGTAGCGATCACCGGCGTCCGGCATGCCATCGCCTCGAGCAGCGGCAGCCCGAACCCCTCGCTCCGGCTCCCGAACAGCCAGGCGTCGCACCGCCCGTAGTAGTCCTTGATCTCGTCCTGCGGCGGCTGGAACCGGTACTCGGTCCCCTCCGGCAGCGGGACCGACGGCTGCGGGTCGACGGCCCCGAACGACAGCAGTTTCAGGTCCGGCACTTCCCGCCGGGCCAGCTCGACCGCCCGGACGCTGATGTCAACGCCCTTGAACGGGACCCACGAGTACATCACCCCGACCGTGGGCACCGGCTGCTTCCCCCGCGGCGGGGCGACGAACTGCTCGAGGTCGACCGCGTTCGCCACCAGCTCGGCCGACAGGTCATTGAACCGGTCGCGGGCCAGGTCGACCAGCCACTGGGCGACGCACACCTTGTGCATCGGCAGCCGCCACGTCGCGTCCACCCGGGCCTCGTCCCCGCCGAACGTCTCGTAGTGCTGGACGAAGTAAACCTTCGTCCCCTTGGACGCGGGGAACAGGTTGACCCACTCAGCGGTCTCCCACCAGGTGGCGACCACCACGTCCGCATCCGGCACGTCGGCCGCGGTCGCCGGCCGGTGCTCGGGCAGGAACCGGAACTCGTAGTCCCGCGGGTACCGGGACTTGTCGAAATAATTGTCGCTGTGCCGGGCGACGGCCGGCAGCGGCTTGTTCAGCAGCTTCTGCCGGAGTCGTTCCCGGACGGTCGGGCGGCGGGGCGGGCGGGCGATCAGCAGCACCTCGTGCCCCCGCTCCTGCAGCTTCTGGGCGTAAATGTGAAGCACCCGCTGGCCGCCGCACAGGTCCGCCCGTCCGACGAACATCGTGATCCGCATGACCGATCTCCCTGACTCCCCGAACCCGTCCCGCCACCGTCTGGCAGCGACCGCTCACCCTGTATCGACAGAACTCTACGTCCGCACCGGCGACACCGGTTCGTCCGGGCGGAAACCCTCCAGCGTGGGGGCCCGGTACTCGAAGAACCGCTTGAGCTTCAGGAAGTGCTTCTCGTACTCGTGCCAACTGAGCAGCGCGAGCCCGATTGATAGCCCCGTCGCCACCAACAGGTACAGCCCGTACGCCGCCCAAAACGACCCGCCGAGCCGGTCCTGCAACGACCGCAGCGGGACGTGGTCGAACATCGCGTGGTGGATCACGTTGTGGAACACGTAGATGCCGTAGCTGTACTTGCCCAGGAACCGCAGCCAGCCGGCGCCGAACGCCCGGGCGACCGGCCCGCCCGGCGCCGCGTTCACGGCCATCACCAGCAGGGCGGCTGCCCCGGCGGCGACTATGGTGAACCCGACGGCGTGGACGGACGGGTGGGCGTACGAGAATGACC
>JAQGHJ010000678.1 GCA_028288905.1 Phycisphaerales bacterium
GGAACCCGGGGCTCCGCTTCGCTGCGCCCGCGGCTTGGGATCTTGCTAGACGACATGCTTGGGAACATGACCTTCGCGCGACGCGAGGGTGCCGGGGCGGGACGGGCGCTATACTTCCCCGCCCATGGTCGACCCCGCCACCCGTTACGCCGACTGGAAAGCCCCGCGGGACGATGCTTCCCTCCTGCTGTGGCCGGACCCGGCTACGTTCCTCACCGACGCGCTGGACAACAACCGGCGGCTCCGGGCGGCGACCGACGTCCGCGTCCAGAACCTGCCGCTGGCCGACCTGCGGCGGCAGATGCGGGCGTACCTCGGGCTGGCGAGCGACGACCAGCTCGTGTTCGCGACCGGCCACCAGACCGAGCTCCACCACCCCGGCGTGTGGGCGAAGACGGTTTTGGTCGACGCTGCCGCCGTCAAGAGCGGCGGGACGGCTGTGCACCTCGCCGTCGACACCGACGCCCCAAAGCATCTGTCCCTCAGGTGGCCGGGCTACAGCCAGCCGTTCACTGACGACCCGGCGGCCGCGTCGGCGGACTGGGCGGGGCAGGTCGCGCCGCCGACCCCGGCCCACCTCATCCAACTGACGGACGAGGTCGAGGCGGCGGCGGCCGGGTGGCCGTTCGAGTCGGCCGCGCCGCCGTTCTTCGCCGCCGTCCGCCGGCTGCTGCCGGACGCCGAGCACCTGCCGGCCGTCTTGGGCGCCGCCCTCCACGCCTACGACTGGGACCTGGGGCTGCGGTACTCGGCCGTGCTCGCGTCGCCAATCTGGTCGTCCATCCCATACCTGACGTTCGCCCACCACCTGCTGGCGAACGCCGATCGGTTCGCGGCCGACTACAACGCGGCGCTGCGGGACTATCGGGCGCGGCACGGCATCAAGACGCCGGGCCGGCCGATGCCCGAGCTGGCGGTGCAATCCGACCGGTGCGAGACGCCGTTCTGGCGGGACGACCTGACGCGCGGCCGGCGAGTGCGGGCGTGGGTCGAGCGGCAGGGGGACGGGTGGGCGCTGGCCGTCGGGGACGACGCCGTCCGGCTCGACCCGGCCGCCCCCGCCGACGCCGCGGCCGAGCGGCTGCTGGCGTTCTGTCGACGCCACAACCTCCGGCTCGCCCCCCGCGCGCTGACGCTGACCATGACGGTTCGGCTGCTGGCGTTCGACCAGTTCGTCCACGGCATCGGCGGCGGGCAGTACGATCAGGTGGCCGACGCGGTGGTCGCCCGGCACTTTGGGTTCGACCCGCCGCGGTTCGCCGTCTCGACCGCCACCCTGTACTGGCCGACCGCAGCGGGCCGGCGGCGGACGAGCGTCCCCGACCTGATCCAAGCCGGCCACCGCCTGCGGCACGGCCTGCTCGGGGACGAGAAGCGGGAGAGGGTCGCCGCGATCGCCGCCGCCCCGTACCGCAGCGCCTGGCGCCAGTCGCTGTTCCTGGACATGCGCCGCCGCCTCGCCGCCGCCGCCGTCGGCAACCCGGCCGTCGCCGCCTGGGAGGCCGAGCTGCGCGAGTCCGCAGGCCGGGTCGTCGAGGAGCGGCAGGTGTTCGACCGCGAGCTGTTCTACCCCCTCCAGCCCCGGGACCGGTTGGAGCGGGTGATCGAGGACTACCGGGGGCGGTTCGCGTGAGCGGGGAGTCGAATCCGATAGGATGCGTCTCTCTACCCTGCCCATAAAAGGGGCGGGCCGCGGCGCCCTCGGGTTGCCGGAACGCGGGTCTGCGGGCTTGGCGTCACCCCAGCACCCGTCTTTACACCCCTGCTGGGCAGTCATATAGTCGTCCGCTCGCCGGTCTCACCGGCCGACCGTCGGCCCCAAAGGGGCGTGGAAGTTGAGTTTACGCCGGGCCCCGCGGCCCGGTGCCCCGCCGGGCAGACCCCGGCGGCCGCCCCGCGGATGGGATGCCCGTCATGTCCGAAACTGCCACACCCCGGCTCCGACTGACCGAGCCCGACGACGGCGGCGGGGAACCCCGCCCGCTGCCGAACACCGAATCGTTCCTGCCGCAGTCCACCGTCCTGATCGTCGACGACAACCCGCAGAACGTCGAGCTGCTCCAGGCGTTCCTCGAGTCGCTGCCGGTCCGCATCGTCACCGCGTTCGACGGCGTCGAGGCGCTGGCGAAGGTGGCCGAGTACAACCCGGACCTGATCCTGCTCGACGTGATGATGCCGCAGATGAGCGGGTTCCAGGTCTGCCGCAAGCTCAAGAGCGACCCGGCGACCAAGGACGTGCAGGTGCTGATGGTGACGGCGCTGAACGAGCTCGGCGACATCGAGCAGGCGACCGAGTGCGGGACGGACGACTTCGTCAGCAAGCCGGTGAACAAGTTCGAGCTGCTGACCCGGGTCAAGAGCCTGCTGCGGGTGCGGCACCTCAAGAGCGAGCTGGAACGGGCCCTGACCTACCTGACCGAGGTCGAGGAGGACGTCACGTTCTACGCCTGCCCGAACCACCCCGAGGTCGAGCAGGACATGCCCGGCACCTGCCCGCGGTGCGGGACGCCGCTCGTGCCGAAGGACTGAGGGGGCAGGTCGCCCGCCTACTCTGGGCCGACGCGACGCGACGCGATGCGACGCGACGCGATGCGACACCAAATGACCCCTCCGGCTTCCCCCGGGTATGGACCACGCACGTCGCGCGTTGTCATCCTGAGCGGAGCGAAGGACCCCTCGTCCACCGCGCGGCCGGGCAAGGCATTCCGGGGACCGTGGAATGTGAATGGGTGGCGTTGGCGAACACCTGCGGCGGGCCACCCATTCACATTCCACCGGCCTCGCGCCGCTGGCCCGTTGGCGCGGTGGACGAGGGGTCCTTCGCTTCGCTCAGGATGACATCCGTGGGGGCGAACCCGACCGACTAATGGCACTGATCCCGATGAACATCCGACCCCTCCACGCGGCGATGGTCCTGGCCCTGGGCGCGGCGAGCTGCCAGAACCCGAACGCCGCGTCCCGGCCAGCCGCCGCCGGCGGGCGGGCGGGCGCCCTCGCCCGTGGGGACGCGACCAAGCCGGCGACCAAGTCCAGCCCGTACGACGCCCGGGGGAGGAAGGTGACCGACGCGGCCGCCGCCGCAAACCCGACGCCGCCCACCCCGCCGACGGGTGAGGAGACCGCCGCCGCCCCGGCCGGCGGCGTCGCCGCCACGCAGGCGGCGGCCGGGCCGTCCGGTCCGGTCAGCCCGGCCGCCCCCAGCGAGCTGCTGGCGACCACCGCCGACCAGCCCGGGTACGGGGAAGAAACCTACCGCGTCGTCAGCACCCCGGACGAGGTGATCGCCGTCCTGTAGAATGGCACGGCCGTCATCTGCAAACGGGTCGCGTC
>JAQGHJ010000679.1 GCA_028288905.1 Phycisphaerales bacterium
GCGGCCGTCCCGGTCGCCGGGGCGGCCATGGCTACCGAGACCGCCACCAGTGCGGCCCGGAGCGACCGACAGGTTGACGCCAAGTTGAGGCGACGGTTCATAGCGATCTTCCGGATCTCGCGGACCGGCGGTCGTCACGGTTAGCCCCACCCCACAGGGGCGGCACGACGCGGTGCCAACCGCTCAGGGCTGCGGCGGGAACGCCTCGGCACGCACGATCCGCCACATGCCGTACGGGTTGTGGTACAGGCTATCCGGCGGGTGCCGCGTACACGGCTCGGCTCTGACCCGGTACGCCCCACCGGCGGGCTCGCCCCCCACCGCGTCACCGTCCGCGATGGCCCGCCCGCTCCGCCAGACGGTCGCGTTGAACCCGTGGCACAAAGCCCACGCGTCGGTGGCGTCGGCGGCGACGGCCGTCACCACGTCCCGGTGCCCGAGGGCGTGCATGCCGCACGAGTAGTACTCGCCGGACGAGCTGCTCTCGCCAGCCACGTTAGCCCGGTAGGCCAGGGCGGGAGTGCCCCCGCCTCAACCCGCTACCTCGCCCCCACCCTCGCCACCGGCGACGAGCGTGACGTACGCCCAATACACCGCGCCGGGGTCGCGGCCGCCGGCCAGGTTCAGCCACTCGTCGGCCGTGTGGGCCAGACCGGACGACTCGACGAGCACGGCAATCCCGCCGGCGGCCAAGACGACGGTGGCCACCCGCATCATCTCGACCGCGGCCGCGACCGACCCGCCGAACCCGGTTAACCGGACGACCGACGCGTGGTTCCCAACCGCCAACGCGTCGGCCCGCCGGATGCGGCCCCCGCCGGCGGCGAAGAACGCGTCGGCCAACCCGGGAACCCGCGGCCGCAGATCGCACCCGTACGCCCGCCCGGTGTTCGCGTCCCGGACCGTCGGCCCGTCCACCACGTACCCGCCCGGCGCGGCCGCCAGCCGGGCCACGAGGTCAGTTCGGTCCGACCACTTGCCTGGGATCGCGAACACGATAAGCGGGGCGGTCGGCGACGCGGGCGGAGTGGGATCGGCGGGATCGGCGTCGGACATGCGAGTGGCCGGTAATAATACCACGGGCCTGCCCGCGTCACGCGGACACCTCGCACGACGCTCCCCTGAACACGAGCCCGGTGTTCCACCACATTCGGGGCCGAATAACCTTTGAGGTATCACCGCCCGCTCTTAGAATTTCCGCGCGGGGGGAGGAATGTGCACGCCGCGCCGACGTCCCCTTGCCGACCGCCGGCACCCGTCCGAGTTGTCCGTCCGCGGCCCGATTCGTCGTTGAAGAGAGGGAACCCAACGTGAAATCTCGAGTTGTCGCCTTGCGCCCGCCGGTCCGTCGGCGGGCGAACGTTATCGTCGTGGCCGGCCCCGCCGGGCGGGACCGGACGGGTTGCTCCGGCTGCCCCCGGGCCGTCATGGCCGCGGTGTCGGTGGCCGCCGGGATGTTGATCGCCGCCCCGGCTGCCCGGGCCGAGACGTACGCCTGGGTCGGCCCGACGGCCGGCGCCACGTCCGCCCTGCCGTCGGGCGGCAGTTGGACGAACGCCGTCGGTACCAACGTCTGGGCGACCGGAACCGCCGCCTTGTCGGCCGCCGCGCCGGCCGACACCAACACGATCCCGACCGGGGACGTGGCGACCGTCCTGTCGTTCGGCGGGTCCGGGTCCGGTTCGACCGCGTACACGGCTAACGACAACATCAACTCCGACCTGACGCTCAACCAGCTGATCAACAACAACTCCCAGAACAGCGGTGGGGCGATCGCCCAAGTGCTCGGCAACACCGGGGCGGCGAGCACCCGACTCGTGTTCGTCGCCAACGGCGCGACCGGGCCGACCGTCACGAACACCGGGACCGCGAACATTGGGATCAACATCCCGGTGCTGATGAACACCACGCTGACCGGGAACGGGGCGACCGCGAGCGGGCTGACGCAGTTCAACGGGGTCGTCAGCGGAACCGGGAACTTCGTCGTTGCCGGGACGAACAGCAGCAGCCGGTTCGACCTGACGAACGCCAACACCTTCACCGGCGGGACGACGAACGACATCACGAACGTGACCGTCACCCTGACCCGGGGGCAGGTGCTGGCCGGCCGCAGTGGCGCGGCCGTCGTCGGCGGGACGATCGCCAACGGCCCGTTCGGGACCGGGACGTTCCTGATCAACACCGCCGCCGGGGCGACGACCCTCGTCCGGGCCACAACGAACGGACAGTTCACACTGGCCAACCCGGTCACGCTCGGCGGGGACGTGACGATCGGGTCGAACACGGCGGGCACCAACCCGACCACGCTCACGTTCACCGGCCCCGTCACGATCACCGGCGCGACCCGAACGCTGTCGATCCAGGGCCAATACTCGACCGGGAGCGCCCTGAACGGCGACCAGACGTTCGCGGGCGCGATCGGGGACGGCGGGTCGGGGCTCGGGCTGATCAAGGCCGGGCCGGCCGTCCTGACCATGAGCGGGGCCGCGTCGAACACCTACACCGGAACGACCACGGTCAACTCCGGCGTGCTGGCGCTCGGCAAGACCGGCGGGGCGACCGCCATCGCCGCCGGCGCACTCAACGTCGGGGACAACAGCACCACCGGCAACACCCTCTCGGCCAAGGACGAGTTGCAGTACCGTCAATCGAACCAGCTCGGAGACGCGGTGGCCGTCACGCTGAACGGGGCGCTGTTGAACCTGAACAACCAGAGCGAGGGGACGGCCGCCACGGCCGGGGCCGGGCCGCTGACGTCGCAGAACGCGTCGGTGGTCGACTTCGGGAGCGGGTCGGCGTCGGTCCTGCACTTCGCCGACAGCAGCGGCCGGACCTGGTCCGGAACACTGCAGGTGTTGCGGTGGGCGGGCGACGTGGGCGGCGGGACCGGGGACCAGCTGCTGTTCGGCACGTCGGTTGCCGGGCTGACGACCGGCCAGCTTAGTCGGGTCAGCTTCGTCGACCCGGTCGGGTTGGCGGCCGGGACGTACGCGGCCCAGATCCTTCCGACGGGCGAAGTGGTGCCGGTGCCCGAGCCGACAACGGTGGGACTCGCCGCGGCCACCGCGGCCGCGGGACTGTTCGCCCGCCGCCGGCGAACCGCGGGTCGGTAACGCGCCCGGAAGGCAACCCGCCGCTCGCGACCCGAGGCCGCCCCGACGGGGGCCGACCTCGGGTCGCTTTATCGAGCGGCACGCGTGACCCGACATGGCTCCAATGCCCTTCGGCGGCCCCCGAACCGTGGAAGTTCCCCGGACGCGCCTCAGCCCCGGACGAAGTACAGCCCGGCGTACACCTTCAGGTCGATCAGCTTACCCTCGCCCGCCCGGGCGTCGAGCCACCCCTCGATCCCGTCGAGCGGGACCTCGTGCAGCGTGATGTCCTCGTCGCCGTCCCCGTCGCCCGGGCCGGCCTTGCGGAGCCCGGTCGCCCGGAACAGCGTGATGACCTCGTCCCCCAGCCCGGCCGACGACGGGCCGGCGCACACGCGGGTCATGTCGGCGGCCGCGTACCCGGTCTCCTCCAGCAACTCCCGCCGGGCCGCGTCGGCCAGCGGCTCGTGCTCCGACCCCTTCGTGTCCCCCGCCAGCCCGGCCGGCAGCTCGATCACCCGCTTGCCGACGGGCCGACGGTACTGTTCGACCAGCACGAGCCGCCGGTCGTCGGTGACGGCCACGACGCCGACGATGCCGGACACGTTCTTCCGCCGGACGAACTCCCACGTCCCCTCCCGGACGAGCCGGATGTACTTGCCGTCGTACAGGGTGGTGGCTTCGGGCGGTTGGTCGGGGTGGGTGTGGGGCATGGCGTCAGGGGGCTCCGTTGGGGTCGCCCGGATCGTACGCCCGCTGCGCCGTGGCGCGAACAGGAAGGCCGGTCAGTAAGGCGGCAGCAGCCTTCGGAACCCGTGGAGCAGGACGAGGAAGAGGAACGCCGCGTTCCGGACGGGCAGCCCGGGCCACAACAGTGAGGCCGGCCGGCCGGCGGATGTCGGCCAATCGTCCGCCGCCGCAGTGAGAGCCGCCGCCAGCCGCCGCCAGCCGCCGCATCCACCGGACCGTCCGCGGCCACTTGGCCAGCCCGCCCAACCACTCTGCCGGGATCGCGTCCGGGCCGTTCGTTGCCCCGAGCAGTCCGCCGACGATGGCCGCGACCGTGTCCGTGTCCCCGCCGAGCCGCACGGCCGCCGTCACGCCGGCGGCGTAGTCACCCGGGTACCGCAGCCAGCAGTAGAGAGCGACCGGGACGGTGTGGTTCACGTACCCGCCGACGCCGCGGGCGAGCCCGAGGTCGGCCGCGAACGAGGCCACGTCCGCACCGCGGCCAATGGCGGCCCGCATCAGCGGCAGCGCGTCCCGCAGGGCCGGATCGACGGAGTCCGAGGGAAACGTCGCCACGAACCGATCGAGCGAGACGCCGGCCGGTCCGTGCTCCGCCCCGAGGCGGGCGGCCGCCGCGACGGCGAACGCCCCACGCTCGGCCGCCGGGTCGGCGTGCGTCAGCCGGGTGCTCGCCCGGACCAGGTCCGCCAAGTGACTCGAATTCCGGGCGCAGACACCCAGCAGCGGCGACCGCATGCACGGGCCGTTCCCCGCCGACCAGACGCCGCTGTGGCTCGGCGGGAACCCGACCCACAACTTGAGGACGGCCCGGCCCGTCGCCAGCCCGACGCCGGCCGGCAGCGCGATCAGCCACCCGCGCAGCCGCCATCCCAATGACCGCGCGAACCGCGGAGGGTCGGCCCGGGACGCGAGCAGCGCCTGGGCCGTCATGCATGCATGCTCCGTGTCGTCGCTGCACATCCCGCGGCCGAACACGAATCGGTGCCGCACGGGCCCGGCTCCGAACAGCCTGGCCGCGCGCCGGCAACTGAGGCCCTCGGCAGGCAGCCCCAACGCGTCGCCGACGGCGGTACCGAGCAGCAGGCCGGCTATCGCTTGAGACCGGCTCATTCGCATCTCCGGGACGCGGAACGCAGGTCACCCCGGGAACGTCAGGTACGCCGCCGGCACCACGTCAGCCAGCCACACGCCGTTCGGCGTCAGATAAAACGCGTGCCCGTCCGCCCGCATCCGCGCCGCGTCGACGGTCAGCACGACCGGCTTGCCGTGTCGCCCGCCGACGGCCGCGGCGGCGACCGGGTCGTCGGCCAAGTGGACGTGGTGCCGCCCCTGCCGCAGCAGCCCGGCCGCTCGGATCGCCGGCACCGACCCGACGGCCGTCCCGTGGTACAGCACGGCCGGCGGGTCGACCGGGACGTGCCCGAGCTCGACCTCGACCGAGTGCCCCTGGTTCGCCCGCACCCGGGCCCCGTCCGGGCTCACGGCGAGCCGCCCCTTGTCGTTCGTCCGGACGATCTCGTCGAACTGGGCCCGGGTGATCGGCGTCCCGGCCGCCGCGCACCCGGTCAGCAGCGCGTCGACCGCCACCCACCCGGCCGCGTCGAGCGCGATGCCGGCCGCCGCCGGGTCGTGCCGGAGGACGAGGCTGAGGAACTTGCTCTTGGATTTGAGGTGCTTGTCCACGGTATCACTTTGCTCGCTCACGACGCCCGCGGCAGGTCATACACGGTCACGTCCACGCCGGCTGCCGCGAGCGTCGCCTCCACGATGGGACCGACCCGCTCCCACGTCCCGCCTGCCAGGCCGCAGCCGATCCGCGGCATGTGCACGGTCGCCCCACGCTCGGCGGCGAAGCCGGCGAGGCGAGTCAGTGCCTCGCGGATCGCCTCGTACCGTACCGGCGGCACGCGGCCGACGGCCTTGAGCTTGTGCTGGCCGACCAGGTTCGCGACCCATAATTGCGGCCCGACGGGCACCAGTTGCGCCCCGCCCAGCCCGAACGGCGGCGCGGCGACGTCCCGCCCTGCGTACCAGTCCCGGAACCGCTCTCGGGCCACCGGGTACCGCCGCCCCAACGGTACCACGAACCCGCGGCCCCACGCCCCGACGTCATTACACACGTGGGCGATCACCCGCGGCCCGTCGCCCGCGGGGGCGGTGGCGTCGCCGACGATGTACCGGACCACGCCTGTTCGTTCGCCCGCCTCACTCATTGTGCGTCGCTCCGGATCACCGCCACCCCCGCCGCCCGCATCGCCTCGACGGCCGCGGCCACGTCGCCCGGCCTCAGGTTCACGCCGCGGCAGGCGTCCTCGATCAGGTGGACGTGGAACCCGAGTCCGATCGCGTCCAACGCCGTGAACTTCACGCAGTAGTCCGTCGCCAGCCCCAGGACGTAGACGTCCGTCACCCCGCGGCCTTTGAGGTACTCGCCCAGCCCGGTGGCCTTGCGCTGGCCGTTGTCGAAGAACCCGCTATAGCTGTCGACGGCCGGGTCGGTGCCCTTCTGAAACACCCGCTCGACCCGCGACCGGTCCAGCCCCGGCAGGAAGTCCGCCCCCGGCGTGCCTTGAACGCAGTGGACGGGCCACAGCACCTGAGGCAGCCCGCCCAGGTCGATCACGTCGCCGGGCGACCGGCCCGGGTGGTTGGCGGCGAACGACTTGTGGTCGGCCGGGTGCCAATCCTGCGTGGAAACAACGAGGTCGAACCGCAATCGCTCAGTCGGCGACGCCCCCCGCGCGCGCACCGCACCGCCCGCCAGCAGCCGGTTGGTCACAGCGACGACGGCGTCGCCGCCCGGCACCGCCAGCGCCCCGCCGGGGACGAAGTCGTTCTGCAGGTCAACGAGGATCAGGGCGTTCATGGGTTACCGCCTCCCGGACACCGCTCGGCGCTCACTCGCTCGCCACCCTCAAACGCCGCCCGGAACGCGCCGAGCGTCCCCTGATCGGGCGACGGGTCGAACACCGCGAACGTGACCCGGTCGAACGCCGCCGCCACCGGGCCGGCCAGCGCGTCGGCGAACAGCCGGGCGATCAGGGCGAGGTCATTGCCGAACACCCCGCACCCCCACGCGCCCAGCACGAGCGCCCGGTGCCCGCGGGCGGCGGCCAGGGCGAGCACGTGCCCGACCCGCCGAGTCATCGTTCGTTCAACGAGGTCTGCATCCACCCGGCCGCCGCCCTGCCGCATGGCCGACACGTTGGCAGCCGGCATGGTGACGAACGACACGTCGTACGGGACGTCGAGCCACGCCCCGTCGTCTGCCCGTAACACCGGCACGGCCGGGCTGCAAATCGCGTGGGCCGTGTAGACGGCCCGGGGGCCGGCCCGGTTCGCGTCGTAGTACCCTTGCTTCGTGACGAGCGTCGCGTACAGGGCGGATGGACGGGCCAGGCTCTCCTCCTGCGCCCGACTGCCGCCGAGAAAACCGCCGCCAGGATTCTTGGCCGACGCGAAGTTAAGGGCCAACACGT
>JAQGHJ010000684.1 GCA_028288905.1 Phycisphaerales bacterium
CGGTCTGAACCGGTATGCTCCGATGCGCTCGTCGTGTGTCGCGCGCAACGGAGGTGAAGGTCCCTTCGGATTTCTACCTCCGAACCTACTCTTTCAGCCGGGTACGGGGACGGGCTCGGGTGTTGGCGGCGAACAGCTCGCCGCCGACACCGTTCGGTTTAGGTTCAGTAACAACAGCCGCGCGGCCCGCCCGCGCAGAGGAATGCAGTAAAATGTCCGAGCGAGCCAAGTCCCGCCGCCCCGCGCCCGCACCGGTCTGTCGTGTTCGCGAGGCCGCCGCCGCCGCCCGGCCGGCCTGCGTGGTTGAGCCGATGGAGGGGCGGACCCTATTCACCGCGTTCATCGTAACTTCGGTCGCCGACTACGACCCCGACCCGAGTAAGTTGACCCTGCGGCGGGCGTTCGAGATGGCCGACTTGAACAACCAAGCCGACACGATCACGTTCGACGAGGCGGTGTTCAACGTCCCGCAGACCATCAACTTGGCCGCCGGCCAGCTGAACCGCGACACGGACCCTGCCCCGATGACCATCACCGGGCCGGGGGCGAAGCTCCTGACCATCAGCGGGAGCGGCAGCAACCAGCGATTGTTCGGCGTCTACGGTGCCCGGTCGCTGGACCTGTCCCGCATGACGATCACCGGCGGCAACGGCGACGTCGGCGGCGCGCTGCGGAACTCCGGCGGCACCTTGAACGTGACCGACGCGGTCATCGCCAACAACGTCGCGAAGAAAGAGGGCGGCGGCGTTTACAACGAGAAGGGTGGCACGACCACCCTTACCCGCACCACCGTCAGCGGCAACACCGCCCCCGAGTTCGGCGGCGGGGTGGTCAACCGCGGCGGACAGGTGACGCTGGTGAACTGCACCGTCTCCGGCAACAGCGTCACCAACGCGGGCCTCAACGGGGGCGGCGTCGGGTCCTCCCCGTACGGCACCGGGGCCACGGCGGCGCTCACCCTGACGAACACGACGGTCAGCGGGAACTCGGCGACCGGCGGGGGCGGCGGCGTCTCGGCGCGCAACACGTCGCTCACCATGAACAACACGATCGTCGCCGGCAACTCCGCCCCCACCCTCACCGACCTCCGCCGGGTCGACGGAACCTTTACCGAGTCGAATAACTTCGTCGGTGGCGACCCCCAGCTCGGGCCGCTCCAGGACAACGGCGGCCCGACCCCGACCCGCGCGCCGCTCCCCGGCAGCCCCGTCGTCAACGCCGGTAACAACGCCGCCGCCGCCGGACTGGAAACCGACCAGCGCGGGTTCGCCCGGGTCGCCGAAGGGACGGCCGACATTGGTGCAGTCGAGGTCCAGGACTCGGGCCCGCCGACCGTCACCATCAACCAGGCCGCCGGGCAGGCGGACCCGACGGCCGCGTCGCCGGTGGTGTTCACCGTCGTGTTCAGCGAGCCGGTCACCGACTTCGACGACGCGGCCGACGTTGTCCTGTCCGGCACGGCCGGCGGGACGCTGGCGGCGACCATCACGCCGGTGTCGTCGACCCAGTACACGGTCAGCGTCAGCGGGATGACGACGAGCGGCACGGTGGTCGCGACCGTCCCGGCCGCCGCGGCCGTCGACGCGACGACCAATCCCAACGCCGCCTCGACTAGCACCGACAACACCGTCCGATACGCCCTCAACGCCTCCCTCGTCGTCACGACGACCGCCGACGAGAACGACGGCACGAGCGACCCGGCGTTCGGCGCCGGCACGAGCCTCCGCGAGGCGATCGCCTACGCCAACGCCAAGGCCGGCGACGACACGGTCACGTTCGACCCGGCCGCGTTCCCGGCCGCCTCGCTGACGACGATCACGCTCGGCGGGACCGAGCTGGTATTGAACAGCGGGTCGGCGACGACGGCCGTCCAAGGCTTGGGGGCCGGCCGCGTCGCGGTCGATGCCGACGGGTTGAGCCGCGTGTTCAACGTGACCGGCGGCACGGCCGCGATCAGCGGCCTGACGATCACGGGCGGCGTGGCCGAATCAGGCGGCGGATTCTCGGTCTCGTCCGCGGCCGCCCTGGCCCTGACGGACGCGGTCGTCGCCGATAACCGTGCCACAGTGGGCGGCGGCGGCCTGGGCGGCGGCGGCGGCGGCAACGCCGACGGGAGGCTGACCGTCGTCCGCACCCGGTTCGTCGGCAACGCCGCCGAGCGCTTCGGCGGCGGCCTGCGGACGGGCGGCAACCTGACCGTCACCGACTCGACGTTCGACGGCAACACGGCCCGTGATGAGGCCGGGGGCCTGAACGTCGCGTACGGCACCGCCGTCGTGACCGGCAGCACGTTTTCGGGGAACGCGACGCTGGCCGCCAACAATGCGGGCGGCGGCGGGATCAGCGTTTTCGACCCGGTGGCCGCCAGCTTCGTCAACACCACCGTCGCCAACAACACGTCCGCCGGCCGCGGCGGCGGCGTCCTCGTCTTCGGGCGCGGGCCGGTGCGATTCACCAACGTCACCCTCACCGGCAATCGGGCGGACAGCACCGGCGTCATGGCCTCGCCCGCCGGCGGCGGCCTGGCTGCCGATTCGCAATCCGACGTGCCCGAACTGGTCAACACGATCGTCGCCGGCAACGTCGACGGCCCGGCCGCCGCCGCCGCGGCCAACGACCTCCAGGGGCCGGTGCGGACGTTGGGGAACAACCTGTTCGGCACGACGGCCGACGCGACGCTCAGCGGGCCGGGGTCGAACGACGTCGTGGCGGCGGACCCGATGCTCGGGCCGCTGGCCGACAACGGCGGGCCGACCCGGACCGTCGCCCTGTTGCCCGGCAGCCCGGCCGTCAACGGCGGCGACACCGCGTCGGCCGCCGGCCCCGGCCCCGACCGCGTCGCCGGGGGCGGCGACGACGTCCCGCTGGCCACCGACCAGCGCGGTCCCGGCTTCCCGCGGGTGAACGGCCCGGCTGTCGACATCGGGGCGTTCGAGGCCGTCCCCCCGCTGCCGGCCGTCTCGGTCGGCGACGTGTCGATGGCCGAGGGCGACGCCGGGTTCACCGCGTTCACGTTCACGGTGACCCGGACGGAGGACAACGGGCTGGCGGCGGTCGACTGGTCCACGGCCGACGGCAGCGGGCCGGCCGCCGCCGTCGCCCAGGCGGGGCTGGACTACGTCGCCGCCAGCGGCACGGTCGTGTTCCCGGCCGGGGTGTTGAGCCGGACGCTGACCGTGAGCGTGGTCGGGGACCCGAACATCGAGGCGGACCAGGCGTTCGTCGTGAACCTGTCGAACCCGCAGAACGCGACGGTCGCCGACGGCCAGGGGGTCGGGACGATCCTGAACGACGACCAGCCGCCGCCCTACCTGAGCGTCGGCGACGCCGCGGTGACCGAGGGGGGCGCGGGGACGACCAAGAGCGTGCTGTTCACGGTCACGCTCGACCGGCGAGTCAACCAGCCGGTCACGTTCAAGTACGCGACGGCCGGGTCGACCGCGACGAGCGGGACCGACTTCGTTGCGACGAGCGGGACCGCGACGATCCCCGCCTTCGGCACGACGGCCAAGGTGTACGTGACGGTCAAGGGGGACGCGGCGGTCGAGAACGACGAGACGTACCGGCTCGTGCTGAGCAGCCCGACGAACGCCGCGTTCGCCCGGGCGACGGCGGTCGGGACGATCCTGAACGACGACAAGGCTCCGCCGACGATCTCGATCTTTGACGCCCCGAGCGTCGTCGAGGGCAACAGCGGGACCCGGCAGCTCGTGTACACGGTCCGGCTGAGCGGCCCGAGCGCGTCGGCCGTCACCGTGAAGTACGCGACGGCCGACGGGACGGCGATGCTCAGCCGCAACGACTACAAGGCCAAGAGCGGGACGCTGACGTTCGCGGCCGGACAGACGGTGATGACGATCGTGGTGACGACGGTCGGGGACACACGGAAGGGGCCGAACGAGACCGTGTTCGTGAACCTGTCGGCTCCGGTCGGGGCGACGATCCTCGACGGCAAGGGCGTCGGGACGATCCTGAACGACGACTGATGTCGGTCCCCGGCAGAGCGGCGAATCCGGCGAGACGCCCGGGCGGGTGAAGATCCTTCACCCGCCCGGGCGTCGTTTCGTTGGCGTCTCGCTACCGCCGCCGCCCCCCGGCCGCCTTTCGTGCGCTCCAGTCCGCTTCCCCGCCCCGTACAGTGCGGGCGTGGGGCGGGGCGACCGTAACCGAGAGCCGGAGAACGCACATGGGCCGCGGCGTGATGTTTCAGTACTTCGAGTGGAACAACAAGGCCGACGGCAGCCTGTGGCGGGAGCTGGCCGGGCGGGCGGCGGAGATCAAGGCCCTGGGCACGACCGCGATCTGGACCCCGCCGGCGTACAAGGGGTTCAACGGCCCGAACGACACGGGTTACGCCGTCTACGACCTGTACGACCTCGGCGAGTTCGACCAAAAGGGCGGCGTCCGGACGAAGTACGGCACGAAGGACGAGTACCTGGCGGCCGTCAAGGCGGTGCAGGCCGCGGGGATGGACGTGTACGCCGACGTCGTCCTGAACCACCGGATGGGCGGGGACGAGACCGAGGACGTCGAGGTCCAAGAGGTGTCGAACGCCGACCGCAACAAGACCCAGTCCGACCCGTACACGATCAAGGCCTGGAGCCGGTACACGTTCCCCGGCCGGGGCGACGCGTACTCGGCCCTGAAGCTGAACAAGGACCACTTCACCGCGTTCGGGAGCAACGCGGCCGTGAAGGACGACCGCGGCCGGATCTACAAGCGGACCGGCAAGTCGTTCAGCGGGGAGGTCGACTTCGAGTACGGGAACTTCGACTACCTGATGGGGGCGGACGTCGACCACTACCACCCGGAGGTCCGGGACGAGTTGTTCAAGTGGGGCGAGTGGTACGTCCGGACGACCGGGGCGGCCGGGTTCCGGCTCGACGCGGTCAAGCACATCCCGGCCAGCTTCTTCAAGGACTGGCTCGGACACCTCCGCGGCGCGTTCCCGGGCAAGGAGCTGTTCGCCGTCGGCGAGTACTGGAGCAGCCAAGTCGACGACCTGCAGCGGTACCTGGCGGCCGTCGACGGGACGATGCGGCTGTTCGACGTCCCGCTGCACTTCCGGCTGCAGGAGGCGTCGGAGCGCGGGCGGGACTTCGACCTGCGGACGGTGTTCGACGGCACGCTGGTGAAGGAGAACCCGCTGCTGGCCGTCACGTTCGTCGACAACCACGACAGCCAGCCGGGGCAGGCGCTGCAGTCGTGGGTGGCGGACTGGTTCAAGCCGCTGGCGTACGCCCTGCTGCTGCTGCGGGAGCACGGGTACCCGTGCCTGTTCTACGGCGACTACTACGGTAACCCGGGCGACGAGCACGGGAACCACAAGCTGACGAGCCACCGCAAGCTGATCGACGACTTCCTGCGGGTCCGCCGGCGGGCGACGTACGGCGACCTGCACGATTACTTCGACCACCCGCAGTGCGTCGGGTGGGTGTGGACCGGGGACGCCGAGCACCCCGACCCGTCGGTCACCGTGATGAGCACTGGCGACGCCGGCAGCAAACGGATTAACACGCACAAGCCGAGGATGACGTTCCGGGACGCGACCGGCCATTGGCCGGAGCCGGTCACGACGGACGACGCCGGCGAGGCCGAGTTCCGCTGCCCGCCCGGGAGCGTGAGCGTGTGGGTGCCGGGGTGAAGGAGGGTGAAGGAGGGTGGGAGATTGGGAGAGGGGGCGAGGGGGAGTGTGGGCGAAGGGGAGGGGGAGACGTGGAGCGAGGCGTGCGGGGTAGCGCATCCGGGCCGGCGTCCCGCCCCCACGGATGTCATCCTGAGCGGAGCGAAGGACCCCTCGTCCACTGCGCAACTGGATTAGCGGTAAACGGGTGGTGGAATGTGAAAGGGTGGCCCGCCGCCGAGCGCCGGGCCACCCTTTCACATTCCACTCCCCCTTCCCTGCTGGCCTGGCCGCGCTGTGGACGAGGGGTCCTTCGCTCCGCTCAGGATGACATCCGTGGGGGTCGGCCCGTGGTAACGGACTCGCCTGACGACCGCGTGACCGACCGGCCCCGCCCGCCCTCAACACATCCCGCTCGGATCGATATGATCCCTCATGGGCCGCCCGACGCGGGCGGCCCTTTTCCGTTGAAGCCCGCCAGGAAGTTCCCGCATGACCCGCCCCGCCGCCGCCGTGTTCGCCCGTTGGTCTTGGTCGGTCGCCGTGGTCGGGTTGGGGTTGGCCGCCACGGCGTCGCGGGCGGTGGACGAGGGCGGGGTGGCGGACGGGGCGCGGCCGACCACCCAGGCGTCGGCCGCCCGGGAAGCGGTGTTGGCGACCCAGCCGGCGTGGCTGCGGCCGGACCCGTTCCCGGCCGGGTCGGCGGCGGCCCGGGCGGCCACCCGCCCGAGCCCGAACCTCAAGCCGGCCGCCCGGCCCGCCAGCCGCCCGGTTGAGGCGATCACCCACGTCCTGGTCGTCAGCATCGACGGGCTCCGGCCGGACCTGCTGCTGCTGGCCGACGCCCCGAACGCCCGCAAATTGATGGCCCGCGGCGTGTACTCGATGTGGGCCCAGACGACGCCGCAGTCGATCACCCTGCCGTCCCACCTCAGCATGCTCACCGGCGTCACCCCGAACCGGCACGGCATCCTGTGGAACAGCGACCTGCCGCTGGAGTACCCGCTGTTCCCGAACGTCCCGACGCTGTTCGAGGCGGCCAAGCGGCACGGGTACACGACCGCCGTCGCCGCCGGGAAGGACAAGTTCGACGCGTTCGACCGCCCGGGCGTGCTCGACTGGCGGTGGATCCCGAGCAAGGGGGCGGTGAAGACCGGGGCCGTCGTCGGGCCGGCGTGCGACATCATCAAGCAGCACAAGCCGAACGCGATGCTCGTGCACTTCCCGTCGGTCGACGCGACCGGGCACGGGAACGGGTGGGGCTCGCCCGAGCAGATGAAGGCGATCACCGAGGCCGACGCGGCCCTCGGGCGGCTCGTCGACGCGATGGAGGAGGCCGGGACGGCCGACTCGACGCTCATGATCATCTCGGCCGACCACGGCGGGGCGATGAAGGGGCACGGCCCGGAGGACCCGCGGAGCCGGCACATCCCGTGGATCGCGGTCGGCCCCGGGCTGCGGAAGGGGTACGACCTGTCGCTGAACGTCAAAACGCTCGTCAAGACCGAGGACACGTTCGCGACCGCGTGCTGGGCCCTGGGCATCCCGCCGACGGTCACCAACCTGGACGGGACGCCGGTGAAGGCGATCGTCGCGCCGCGTGCGGGCGAGGAATTGATGCAGCCGTCGACGAAGCCGGCGAAGGAGTGGTGAGGTCCGCCAGACCGCCACGGATGTCACCAGGGCGCAGCGAATGATGGCGAATGGCGCGTCGTCCGGTCCGCAGGGTCTCCACCTCTCTTCTCACCGCCCCGCCGTCACAACCCTCACCACCTCCCGATCCCGCCTGGGAAACCACGGGTGTCTTTCGGCCGCCCCGGTTGCCGGTTGGGCGGGCGGCCGGCCGTGCCGAAGCTTAGCGGGGGTCGGCCGCCCGACGATCGGGCACGCCGCCGCCCGCCGACCCGCGCCACCGCCGAGGGAACAAGCCGATGGTCCTCCGCACCGCCCCCGTCCCTGCCGCTTCGCCGGCCGACGCCGCCCCGTCCGCCCCCGCCGTCCGGTCCTACGCCCGGTCGCGGGCGCTGCAGCGGCGGGCGCACGAGCTGATCCCCGGCGGGGCCCACACGTACGCCAAGGGGGACGACCAGTTCCCGGAGGACGCCCCGGCGTTCATGGCCCGCGGGCTCGGGTGCCACGCGTGGGACGTCGACGGGAACGAGTTCGTCGAGTACGGGATCGGGCTCCGGTCCGTCACGCTCGGGCACGCGTACGAGCCGGTCATCCGGGCGGCGGCCGCGGCCATGCCGATGGGGGCGAACTTCACCCGCCCGCACGCGATCGAGGTCGAGGCGGCCGAGGCCGTCCTGAGCCTCGTCGGGCAGGACATGATCAAGTTCTCGAAGCACGGGTCCGACGCCGTGACGGCCGCCGTGAAGCTCAGCCGGGCGTTCACCGGCCGGGACGTGGTCGCCGTCTGCTCCGACCACCCGTTCTTCGCCGTCGACGACTGGTTCATCGGCACGACGGCGATGAACGCCGGCATCCCGCTCGCCACCCAGCAGTTGGTCGTGAAGTTCAAGTACAACGACCTTCCGGGCCTACAGGCGCTGTTCGACCAGTACCCGGACCGGATCGCCTGCGTCGTCATGGAGGCCGAGAACGGCGAGGCCCCGGCCCCGGGCTACCTCCAGGCCGTCCACGACGCCTGTAAGCGGAACGGCGCGCTGTGGGTGCTGGACGAGATCATCACCGGGTTCCGCTGGCACACCGGCGGGGCCCAGGCGTACCACGGGGTGAAGCCGGACCTGTGCTCGTTCGGCAAGGCGATGGCGAACGGCTTCAGCGTGTCGGCGCTGTGCGGCCGGCGGGACGTGATGGAGCAGGGCGGGCTGCGGTCCGACCGCAAGCGGGTGTTCGCTCTCAGCACGACGCACGGCGGCGAGACCCACGCGCTGGCCGCCTGCATCGCCACGGTCGAGGCGTACAAGACGCAGGACGTGGTGGGCCGGATCTGGCGGGCCGGGCAGCGGCTGGCCGACGGCATCAACCGAATCGTCGCGTCGCTGAAGATCGGCGAGCACTTCTACCTGATCAACAAGCCGTGCGCCCTGATCTACGTGACGAAGGACGCGGCCGGGGAGCGGAGCCAGGCGTTCCGCACGCTGTTCCTGCAGGAGATGGTCGACCGCGGGTTCGTCTGTCCGAACCTGATCGTGTCGGCCGCCCACACGGACGCCGACATCGACCGCACGGTCGAGGCGGTCGGCGAGTCGCTGGAGGTGTACAAGAAGGCGTTGGAAAACGGCGTCGAGCCGTACCTGCGCGGCCGGCCGGTGAAGCCGGTGGCGCGGGCGTACAACTAAAACCGCCCACCTACGGCGGGACCGGAAAAAGTCGCCCACGAATGCACACGAATCGTCACGAATGGGAGCAGGGTCGGCCTGCCTCCCATTCGTGACGATTCGTGTGCATTCGTGGGCGACGCGTTGGGCTTCGGAGATTGGTTCAGATCGCCTCGGCCGGCGCGACCTTCGCCTCGATCGACTTCAGGATCGCGGTCGTCGGCCCCTGTTGGTACAGGGCGTCGTCAAGCTTAACCGTGCCGCGGGTCACCCGGCCGGCGGGGGTTGGGGCGTCGAGCTCGTACCCGAGGTACGCGATCCCCTTGCGGTCCCACCGGGTCTTGTCGATCGTCCGGATCGCGTCGAGCGGGACCGGCGGGTGGCCCGGGGCGTGCAGCACGTCGTCGGCCAGCCGGTATCGCCCGCGCGACTGGCGGTAGAAGAACGCGAACGCCAACAGCCCCAGCGGCGGCAGCACGTACCCGAGCGTCTTCTGGATCTGGATGTCTAGGTCGCTGTGCTTGGCCTTGCCGGCCTTGCGGGCCTCGACCGCGTCGGCCTCGCCCTTGGCGTCGCCCCGGGCCCGGGCCGCGTCGACCTGCGCGGTCAGGGCGTCGTAACGGGCGTTCTCCTTCGGGTACCCGACGTACCCGTCGTACAGGAAGTACAGCCCGGCCACCACGATCAACACGGGGATCAGCACGCACCGCTTGACGAAGTGGCCGACGTCGCGGTTCGCGACGATCTCGCCGTCGCCCGCGGGCGGTGTGGCGGTCTGGTCGGTGGCGGCCGTCGAGGCGGACGGATTGGGGGACAGAAGGCTCGGGTCCGCGTCGTCAGTCATGAATGGAGTTCCTCGCCGGTTGCATCGCCGTCGGTCTCGCGGGCCGAGGCCTCGCAGGCAGCGGCCACGTCCCGTAGCGCGGCGGCGGCCGCGGCCAGCGCCGCGACGCCCCGCGCCCGGTCGGCGTCGTTCAGCGCTTGCGACCGCGGGAGCACCAGGTCGTTAAGGAGGGCGTCGAGCTGCCCCGCCACCACACCGGCCCGCCCGCCCGCGGCGCGGAGGATGTCGGGGGCGTTTTGCGGGACGTCAGGCACAAAGGCCAGGATTCTAACGCGGCCGGCCCAGCCGTCACGCCGGTGAAAACGAAAACGCCCCGGCGAGGCGACGGCCCCGGCGTGATGCCACGCTCGAACCATCGCCCCGCCGGGGCCTCGCTTGGTAGGACCTTTCGATCAAGACGGCTGATCGCGGTCGCCGTAGGGCCGGCTGTGCCGGCCGTTGGCCTCACGACCGCGACGAGATCGCCGCGCTGATCGGCTTGAGGATCTTCGAGCACACGTGCGTCTCGCACAGCTCCTCGGCCTTCTCGGCCATCTTCGCGAACATCGCGTCCAACGGCTCCTTCGGGCGGTCGCCCCAGTACCGGCGGACGATCAGGTACACGCTGATCACGTCGTCGCTGTAGTCCCCGGTCCGCACCTGATAGCTGTTCGTCCGCGTCACCACGTCGATCCGCGCCTGCATCCGGCAGTCGTCGCTCAGCGCGACCGTCACGCTCGGCTGGAAGTCGACCGCCTTCGCCCCCGACTCCTCCGTCAGGCACGTCAGCGGGCTCTGGGGGTACAGGCTCTCGGCGATGATCTCGTCGTGGTTCCCGCCGAACGTCAGGTCGAACCCGAACAGCACGTCCAGGTAGTCGATCTCCAACGGGCTGATCCCGAGGTGGTGCGGGGCCATGTCCAGCACGAGCGAGTGCATCCGGACGGCCTCCTCGACCGTGCCCGGGTTCACGTGCCCGCTCGTCAGCCGCCGCTGCTCCAGGCTCGTCCAGCGGTAGCTGGGGGCGCTGCGGTCCTCCTCGAGGCTGTACTCGGAGCTGTCGGCGTTCTTCCGGAACCGGGTGAGGTTCGGGTACGCCTTGCCGAGCCGCTCGAAGAAGTGCAACAGCGTGTCGCGTCCGTGCGGCAACGGCAGTTGCGACCCGAGTCGCATGTTGACGTAGAAGTCGTCACAGTAGGTGGAGTAAGGCTGATTCGTCATGAAAAGCATCTCCCGCTCGGCCCCGGACGGCGGATCCTCCGCCACAACGAGGCACACGTCAGCTATCGGCAGGTGCGGCCCAGAATATCGAGTCCGCACTTGACCCGACAGCTAAACGATGACTAGTAACGCGCGGTTCGACCGGCCCCGGAAACGTAGGGCTGAGCCCGGTTGGTGCCGAAACGGCCGTAGTGTAGTTGGGTCCGCCATCGCGGTCGGGCCCGTCCCGCTCGCTTCACCGGATTGGTCCGCCGGCCATCACCTCGTCCCACGATTTCGCCCGGATGACGCCCAGGTACGGCACCATCGCCGCCGCCTCGCCGGGTGTGCCGAGCGCCTTGTACAGGTGCCAGATCGGCTTGGGGCCGAGCGGGTCCTGCGGGTCGTCGGGGAACCGCCGCAGGCCGATCCGCAGCCCGCCCTCGCCGCGGTTGTCGACCCAGTTGTGATATTGGAACGCCTCGATCGACTTGAGCCGCTCGACCTTCGCCCACGCGAACGCGAGCCCGGCCGCCTGGTCCCGCAGGCTCGCCTCGGAGTAGTCCGGCGAGTTCAAACCCTGTTCAGTCAGGTGAATGGTCCGCGCCCGCTCGCCGCGGAACATCGCCCGCGGCTGCCGCGCCCAGGCGTCGAGCACCTCCAGGTTCTTGAACGTCACCTTCGGCGTGTCGAGCGAATAGGTCGCCTGCGTGTCCTCCCACACCCGCGGCTTGCCGAGGTTCTGCGGGTACGGGTGGTGGGCGAGCGCCCAGTCGAAGTCCCCCTCCGCCCGGCCGAACGCCAGCAGCAGGTCCAGTAGGTTCCGCCCGCCGTACCACCGCGGGTCGCCGGGGTCCGCCCAGTGGTGGGTGAGCGAGATGAACGCCTTGGCGTTCGGGTCGTGCCCGCGGGCGACGAGGTGCGCGACCCGCATCGACCGGTGGTACAGGTCCAAGTAGGTGCGGGCCGACTTCTCGCCGGCGTTCGTCCAGACCCACCCGGCGTCGACCTCGTTGTGCAGGATGTAGTGGTGGATCCGCCCGTACTTCTCGTCCGGCCGACTGTACCGGCGGGCCAGGAACTCCAGGGCGGCGGCGTAGGCCTCGCACCCGTCGCGGCTCGTAAAGTTGGGCATCGTGAAGATGCCGCTCGGGTCCGCGTCCGGGTGGGCGACGAGCGCCGGGAACGACCCGGCCGGGGCACCGCGCGGCGGCGGGATCAGGATGATCGCCGACACGACGATGCCCCGCCGGGCGGCCGCGAGCATCGTCTGGTCGAACCCGGCGACGGCCCCGTCGTCCGACCACCACGTCCGGCCGGCGTAGTCGAACGGTGTCCGCCCCGCCCCGCCGTCGGCCCGCACCACCGCCGTGATCGGCACGTTTACTGTGACCGCCCCGACGTCCAGGTCGTCGAGGTCGGACTCCAGCCGGCCAGCCCCGAACCCGCCAATGCCCTTCATTGACCTCGGCGTGACCGCCGGCGGCGCGTCGGCCGGGGCCGATACGTCGTCCGCCCAGTGGGCGGAGGACAAGGCGGTGAGCGCCAACGACGGCCGAGGCGACGAGGACGGCGGTGAGAGCGGCGACGCCGGAGGGCCCGACGATCCCGTCGCCGGGTTCTCGCGCGCCACCGCCCACCGCGACAGCAGCCGATCGTGCGGCCGGCCGTCGAGCGGGACGAGCCGGTCGATCGCGACCGCGAACCGACCGTCCGGCCCGGCCGCCACCGGCACGCGGGCGACGGCCGACGCCAGGTCCGTCGGGTCGCCCCACAGCGGCACCTCGACCAGCACCACCCCCGCCGCGGCGGCCCCGGCATCGCCGAGCGTCCCCTCGATCCGGACCCGCGCGGCGTCGACCCGGACGGCCGTCACCGCCGCCGGCGTCGGGGCCGCCGCCAGGTACGTGGCCAGCCGGGCGTCGAGTGCCACGTCGGCCGCCCGCTTGGCGTCACGGGCCGCGTCGGCCTGCCGCTCGGGGTCGGTCCTCGGGCGGAGGGTGAGGGACCGCAGGCGGACGGTCCGGTTCGGCCGGGTGCCGAGGTCGATCCGCAGCCCGCGGAGCGGTCCCTTCGCCCCGGCCAGCAGCGGCCGCAGGTCGACCGCGTGCGTGGTCCACCCCTGGGCCACGCTCAGCCCCGGCCCGCTGACGGAAGCGGGCCGCGGCCCGGTCGGGTTGGTGAACACCTCCAGCGAGTTGGTGCCGGTCTGGCTGAAGTACTCGAACGCCAGCACGGTGGCCGCGCCCGGTCCGGCGACGGCTGCGGCGGCGTCAGGCCCGACGACGTCCAGCGGCTTGCCGCCGGCCGGCTCGACCAGCACGTACGGGTCCCGACCGGTCGTCCGAACCTCCGTTACGCCCGGCTCCGGGCGGGTCAGTTCGACGTCGTGTGCCCCTCGGTCAACGACCGTCAGCAAAACGGCCCCGTCGTCCGTCGGGGCGGCGACCGCAGGCGATGGGCAGTGGGCAGCGATCAACGCGAGGACGGCGAGGCACACGGCGGTTCTGGAGCCGGACGGGGCAAGGCGGCGGAGCGAGGGAGGGACGCGAACGGACGGGTCGGGTCGACTCATGAGCCGCCCGTTGTACTGCACCAGCCCTCAGCCGCCACCCCCGCCCCTTCGGGGCTCATGACCGGCATTCGGCGCGCGTTGACCTCCGCCCTCCCGACACCCGCTCTACCGCCATCGTTCGATCGGCCCCATTCCCGCCGCGCCCGTCACTCGTACGTGAAGTGCGCCGTCGCCGTGCAATCCTTGCCCGCGGTCACCCGCACCCACTCCGCCCCGAACCCCGGCGGGAAGACCAGCGGGACGTACCCGTCGGCCGGCACGGTCACGGCCGCGTACTTCGCCCACGACCCGTCGCCGAGGAAGTCCACCTCGACCGTCACCGTCACCGGGACGCCCCCGGCCCCGGGTGCGGTCGGGTCGGCCGCCGACCCCTTCTGCCGCAGGTGCAGCGTCTTCTGGTCGAACCCGAGCATCAGGAACGGGTCGCTCGGCTGCCCGGCCTTCACGGCCGTGTCCCGCCACACGCCGCCGCTCCCCCGCGGCTTGCCGAAGTGCCACAGGTCGTCGGTCTTGCCGAACCAGAGCCCGGCCTGCGGCTGGCCGGCCAGCGGGTTCCGGTCCTGCTTGCCGAACCCCATCGGGGTCGCCTGGTTCCCGCCGAGCACGAGCATGCCCCGCCACGAGCAGAAGTCGGGGACGACCCGCAGGTGCGACGAGATCGGCCGCAGCCCCCGCAGCCGCCCGCCGACCAGGTTGTACGGCACCTGGTAGAAGATGCCGTACGCGTCGAGCAGCCCCCGCTCGGTCTCGACCTCCCGGAACCGCATCCACTCGGTCGTGCTCGTCTGGTCCCAGTCGTGCCCGTGCTTCGGCAGCCGGTACGTCGCCCACCCGCCGGCCGCGTGGACCTTCAGGATCACTGACTTGTCGTCGGTCCCGACGCACAGCAGCGGCTCGGAGAACGACCCTGCCGCCGTCACCTCGGTGAAGCTCGTCCGCTCCAGGATCGTCCACGCCGCGGCCTTCCCGTCCCACTCGCCCAGCCGGCCGGCCGACGTCTTCCCGAGCGCGTCGTCCTCGGTGAACGTGTTGTTCGCCACCACCACCCGGCCGTGGTGCGTCCACGCCCCCTTGAAGTGCGGCTTCGCCCCCTTCGGCAGTTCGAACTCCCTCTTGAGGTCGAACAGCTCGCGGGCGGCCAGCGTGGTCACGTCGACCTCCCACATCTCCCCCTCCATCCCGACGACGTAGACCTTATGGTCCGGGTCGGTCAGGTGGGCGCAGGTGGCGGTGAGGCGGTGGCCCTTGATCGCGTCGATCGTCCGGACGTTGCCGGCCAAGTCGATCGCGTGCGGGCCGATGAACAGCTGCTGGCTCTTGGCGTGGACGAACCGGTTGGCGTACGTCCCGACGACGCTCTCGGGCCGCTTGCGGAGCTGGAGGTCCGGGGTGACCTCGTACAACCCGGTCCCGCTCCCGCTGGCGGCTAAGTGGGCGACGTACGTGACGACCCAAAGGCGGCCGGCCCAGGGCATGAGCGCCCCGGTGCCGGCCTCGGTCCGGGGGACGGCGTCAGCCACCATCGCCAGGTGCGGGAACACGCCGCTGACCTGCGTGACGGCCGCCGGGGCGGCCGCTGGCTGGGAGGCCGGCAGCGTGACCGGGGCGACAGCCGCCGTCGGCGGGACGGCCGG
>JAQGHJ010000702.1 GCA_028288905.1 Phycisphaerales bacterium
TTCGACAGGTCGTAGGTCTTGACGTTCGCCGCGTACCCCCAGGCCGCCAAGAACGTCCACCGGGCCGCCCCGCTCGTCTTCGGGTTCGCCGGCACGACGGCCACGCCCGGCTTGACCAGGTCGGCCCAGTCCTTGACCCCCTTCGGATTGCCCTTGCGGACGACGAACACGATCGTCGACGTGTACGGGCTGCTGTTCTGCGGGAACTCCGCCTGCCAGCCCGGCTGGATCAGCCCGACCTTCTCGATCGCGCTGATGTCGTGCCCGAGCGCGAGCGTGACCACGTCCGCCTTGAGCCCGTCGACGACGGCCCGGGCCTGCTTGCTCGACCCGCCGTGCGACTGCTCGACCTTCACCGTTTGGCCGGTATCCGCCTTGTACTTTTGGGCGAAGAGGCGGTTCACCTCCTCGTACAGCTCTCGGGTCGGGTCGTACGAGACGTTCAACAGCGTCGCCCCGCCGGAGGGGGCCTGCTGCGCCCGCGCCGGGACGGCGAAAAGCCCGGCGACGGAGAGTGCGAGGGCGGCGGGGGCGAGGAGCTTTTTGATCAACTTCATGGCTGCGGTCCGTTTCTGCAAGGTTGTTTAAAAGACGGATTGAGGACTGGGCCCGGCCGTCGCCGGGCGGGGCCGAAACCCCAAGGCGGGCACCACGGTCCGTGCGGAGTTTCGGCGATCATCGTCAATGAACACCGATGTAGGCGAAGGGTGAGGCACGGGCGGAAGGGTGAGGCACGGGCGGCCGACGCGTGGCTCAAGCGTCGGGCCGCCCGGCCCCGGCTGCCGGCCGGGTCATGTCCCGAGGCCTCCCTCGACCGTCCGTTCCCCGGGCTGCTCCGGCGGGGCGTGGACGGCGAGCCGGTCCACGACCGCCGCGGCCAGCATCCGGATGACCGACGGCGGGACGTCCCCCAGCCCCCTGCTGGCGATGACCTCCTCGGCCGCCAGCCACGCGGCCGACAGGGCGTCTTGGTACCCCCGGCGCCGCCCGGCGTCGAACCCGCGGGACGCGTACGCGTCGAGCAGTCCGCTGTGGATCCAACGGTCGGCTGACTCGTCCGGCAACTCGATCAACTCGATGCCGTCGTCCGCGTCGGCCGACGGTCCGGCGAATGGCGAGGCAACGGCAGGTGCGGGCAGGTAAGCGGCTAACGGCACGGGCGGCTCCGGGTGGGGCGTGTCGGCGGCGGGCGATCCGGCACCGCCCCGGCCGGCCGCTCACCCGAGCAACCCACAGGACGCGGCACCGACGGCAGTGCCCCGGGCCGGCGAGACGGCGGGAGAAACTCCCGCCGTCGCGGCCGTCCCGGGGCCGCGACACTCCATGCGTCGAATAGCTTCCACCACCCTGCGTGCCACGGGAGGCTTAGGCGACAGGTGAATTCCAGTCTCCGTAGGCATCTATGCTCCCGTCTCACCACAACGCCCGGCACCTTTAAGCCCACAATGATTGTAGGCGAACTAGGATTTTCGCGGATAGTATAGCAACGGGTTGCAGCGAAGCAACCGGGACCACGACGTTTCCTCTTGCTGCCAAGTATCCCGGAGCACCTGGTGAGGAAGAGCGGTGCCCAAGGCACTCCGTCGGCACCCGCCCCGCCGCGCGACTACACTCGGCGACAATGACCGCCGCGAGCACGCCGACCCGACTGGACCTGCAAAAAGACCGACAGCTCTCGATCGAGTGGCAGGACGGGCGACACAGCGTCTACCCGGTCGGCTACCTGCGGGCGATGTGCCCGTGCGCCAAGTGCAAGCAGGAGCGGGCCGAGGCGGCCGCCGCCCCGAAGCGGCTGACGCTCAAGGTGCTGCCGGGGAACCACGACGGGCCCCTGGCGGCGGCGGCGGCGGAGCTCGTCGGCGGGTACGCCCTGCGGATCGACTGGACGGACGGCCACGGGAGCGGCATCTACTCGTTCGACTACCTGCGGTCGATCGACCCGGGGCCGGCCGACCCCCCGGCGGGGACGCGCCGCTAATTGTGGCCGGTCGATCACCCGATGAGGGGGACGGGAACCGACCGCCGACGCCGCCTCAGGCGGGCGGCCGCCGCGCCCCGTCGTATGGAACTCGTGACTGACCCAGCCTTCCCCCTCGACCCGGCGTCGCCCGAGGCAGACGGCCCCCCGTGCGAGCTGGCGATGGAGCGGCTCCGCCGTCGGGTGTACGAGTCGGTCGCCCGGCAGGAGCTGTTGTCGCACACCCTGCGGTCGCTCGTGCTGATGGTCGAGCGGGAGGCCCCGCGGGTGTCCGCCTGCCTGCTCGTGCCGGCGGCGGACGCCAGGCCGTCGGCCGGCCCGACCGTCATCGCCGGCCGCCTCGGCGACCCGGCGGCCGCGGCCGCCCTCACGCCCCTCGTCGCGGGCCGAACCACCGGTGCCGGCCCCACCCCGGAACGTCCGGCAACGGCGTGCGCGATGCCATCCGGTACGGCCGGCGACGGCTGGCCGGCCGCGGTGCCCGTGCATACCGAACCGATCCCCGCGGCCGGGGGGGGCGGGGCGCTGGTGCTACTGACGGCCGACGGG
>JAQGHJ010000706.1 GCA_028288905.1 Phycisphaerales bacterium
GGACTACGGCGACGCCGCCCTGAAGCTGCCCGAATGCGCCGGGGTGCCGAAAACGGCCGTCCGCAAGCTCGTGCCGTTGGTCAACGCCCCCCGCCGGCTGCCGGACGGGCCGGCCGTGCGGGTCGCGCTCGCCCTGCTCGTCGAGCACGACGACGCCAAGGCGGCGTTGGCCGACGGCCGGGTCAAAGACTTGGAGGACGCGAAGGCCGAGTGGCGGGCCGGGTTCGACGCGGCCGTCCGCACCGCCCCTCGCGTCAACGACCGCGTGGCCCTGATCCGGTTCGCGTCCCCGTACCAAGTCCACCCGCTGGTCGCGACGACGTGGGCCCGGCGGCTCGCCCCGCGGGTCGTGATGGCCGCCAACGACGGCTACCTGCCGGGGAAGGTGAACTTCGCCGTCCGCGGTGGGGCCGGCGACCTCCGCAAGATGCTCCGCGACGCGCTACCGGACGCCACGGGCGAATTCGCCCACGGCCACGACCGGGCCACCGGCGGCAGTCTGCCGCACGCGGACTTCGAACGGCTCATCGCGAACCTCGGGCTGTGACGGCGCTCGGCGCGGGTCGTGGAGACCGTAGGGTCCGCACCGAGGACCGCGGTCGTGAGTGCGGCCGCATCGTGAAACCCGGCGGTGCCGGCCGTGGGCGTGTGCATGACCCGAGCTTCGGAAGGCGAACCCGACGGCCGGCACCATCGGGCCATGCACGGGGGCAAACGGTCCGCCATGCGGACCCTACGGTCTCCACGACCCGCGTCGTCAACCGGAGCAGTTTCAAATTGGTCCCGCGGGTGTCTTCCGAGGCACCGCCTTTGCCAAGTGCCTCCGCCGGCTGCGGCACCGGCACCGCCGAAGGTCGGCAATCGCGGCCCGTCGAACCTCGATCGAAGGAGATCTCATCATGGCCACCACCCCCGCCCAGCAGTTCATCGCCGCCCTCAAGCAGGCCGAGGAGTCGAAGTCGCCGGACCCGCTGGTGGCCGTGTTCGCGCCGGACGCCGAGCTGGACAACCCGTCCCGGTCCGTCGTCCGAAAGGGCACCGGCGGGGCTGGAGAGTTCTGGAAGGACTACCTGTCCGCCTTCGACGGCATCCGGTCCGAATTCACCCACGTCATTGAGTCGAAGGACGCGGCCACGCTCGAGTGGAAGAGTCAGGGCACGCTCGCCCACGGCGGCGGGCCGGTGACGTATCGCGGGGTGAGCGTCGTCGAGTTCGCCGGCGACAAGGTGAAGCGGTTCGCCACGTACTACGACTCGGCCACGTTCGTCCCGGGCGGGAGCAAGCAGGGCGGAGGGAAGTGAGGGAAGACGCCGGGGCAGGGGACGCAGGCACCGCCCGTGCCGTCGGTTCCTCCGGCAGCGCGCCGCAACCTCGCTTTCCCCCGCCGTCACAGCAGTTCGTCCAACTCCGAAACCAACTGGTCGAACCGGGCCATCGCGGCGTTCACCGGACCCGGCTGCTCCATGTCCACGCCGGCCCCGCGCAACAGGTCGAGCGGGTCCTTCGAGCAGCCGCCCTTCAAAAAACCCAGGTAGTCGTCGAGCTCCTGTTTGCCGCCGGTCGTCACCCGCTCGCTCAGCGCGATCGCGGCGCTGAGGCCCGTCGCGTACTTGTAGACGTAGAACGCCCGGTAGAAGTGCGGGATCCGCATGCACTCCAGCTCCAGCTCGGCGTCGACGGCGAACTCGGGGCCGAAGTACGCGTCGAGCAGCTTGCGGTACTCGGCCCGCAGCGCCTCGACCGTCAGCGGCTCGCCGGCCTCGACGACGGCGTGGATCACCCGCTCGAACTCGGCGAACATCGTCTGCCGCACGATCGTCCCGCGGATGCCGTCGATCTCCCGGTTGATCAGGTACGCCCGCTCGTCCTTCGTCGTCGCCTTGGCCATCAGGCTCCGGGCCAGCAGCTGTTCGTTGAACGTGCTGGCCACCTCGGCCACGAAGATCGTGTACCCGTAGTACTGGTACGGCTGGTTCCGGGCCGAGTACCACGAGTGCATCGAGTGCCCGGCCTCGTGGGCGAGCGTGAACACGTGGTCCAGCACGGCCGGCTGGTAGTTCATCATCAGGTACGGCTTGGCGTCGAACGTGCCGTAGCTGAACGCCCCGCTCTGCTTCCCGCGGTTCGGGTACCGGTCCGACCACCGGGCCGTCGTCAGCCCCTCGGTCAGCGTCTTGCAGTACTCGTCCCCGAGTGGGCACAGGGCGTCGATGACGGCCCGCGTCGCCTGGTCCCAGGTGTGCTTCTTGTCCAGGCTCGCCAGGATCGGCACGTACGTGTCGTACTGGTGCAGCTTCTTCAGCTTCATCGCCCGCCGCCGCACCTCCAGGTACCGGTGGACGCTGGGCAGGTTCGCCCGGACGGACCCGATCAGGTTGTCGTAGACGCTCGTCGGCACCTTGTCCGGGAACAGCGCCCCCTCGAGGGCGGACGGGTGGTTGCGGGCCTTGGCGTAGTACACGTCCCGCTGCACGGACGCGTTCAGGCTGGCGGCGAACGTGTTCTTGTGGGCGTCGAACTGGGCGTAGTACGCGTGAAACGCCTCCTTCCGCACCTTCCGCTTCGCCGAGTGGAGCAGGGCCGAGAACGAGCTGTGGCTCAGCTCGACCTTGTTCCCGTCGGCGTCCTTGACGGTGCCCCACCGCAGGTCGGCGTCGTTGAGCTGGCGGAAGATCTGGTTCGACGCCTCGGCCATCTGCCCCTGCATCGCCAGCAGGTGCTCCTCCTTCCGGCCGAGCGTGTGCGGGCGGAACCGGGCAATCCGGTCCAGCGCCAACCGCCACTCGCCCAACGCCGGGTCGGCCAGGAACCCCTTCAGCTTCTTCTCCGGGATCGCCAGGATCTCCGGGCGGATGAAGCTGGCCAGCTCGTTCGCCTTCGTGCTGGCGGCCTGGAACCGGCCGCGCATCCGCTGGTAGGTGCTGTCCGCCTGGTCCTCGGCCGTCTTGAGGAACGCGTACACGCCGAGCCGCTCGCCCGCGCGGTCCACGGCCGCGTCGAACGCCAGGCACGCCGCGAGCATCTCGGCCGACTCGGCCAGCTTGCCCCGGTACTTGTCGAACCCGGCGAGCTGCGCCTCCCACGCCCCGAACGCCTTCTCCCACTCGGCGTCGGCGGTGAACAGCGACCCGAGGTCCCACGTGTCGGCGGGCTTGACCTTCGAACGCGGCGGCAGGGTTTGGGCTTTGGCCATGGCGGCCGCTGTTCTACCGGACGCGCGGCCGAAGCCGAAACCGTCTAACCGCCCGGACCGCCGACGGCACCGCCGTGACCCGTGATCTCGGCCCCGCCGGGTCGACCGGCTCGGGACCGGGTGCGGGGCGCCGGGCGGCGGCGCTTCAGCCCGGCTAGCGCGGGCCGGAGACGTCCAATTCTTCGTCGGCCGACGTGGTCGCGGCGTCGGGTTTCCTCCACGCCCGCGGTTCGCAGGGGCGGTGGCGGCCCCCCCCGCCGGGTTACCGGTCTACTGGGATCCCTGGCAAATATGGGGCAGCGTAGTGGCGTCTCGACTTGACCGATATTTGGGTTGCCCGGGCGGGCCGTCCCGCCCGGCGTGCCCGGTGACCCGAACGCGACACGCCCATGAACGCACACGCCGCCCCGACCGCCGCCGCCCCGTCCGCCGCCGGCGGCAAGTACCTGACGTTCGCCCTCGGCCGCGAGGAGTACGGGCTGGAGATCCTGAAGGTGCGGGAGATCATCGGGTGCACGGACGTGACGGCCGTCCCCCGGACCCCGCCGCACGTCCGGGGGGTGATCAACCTCCGCGGGCAGGTGATCCCGGTCGTCGACCTGCGGGCCCGGCTCGGGATGGAGCCCGCCCCGCGGACGGACCAGACGTGCATCGTCGTCACCGACGTGACGGCCCCCGGGGGCGGCCCGGCCGTCCGGACCGGGCTCGTCGTCGACCGGGTGTGCGAGGTGCTGACGATCCCGGCCGACCGGGTCGAGCCGGCCCCGGCGTTCGGGGCCGGGGCGGCCGAGTCCGGGTTCGTCCGCGGGCTCGGCAAGGTCGGGGCGGCCGTCAAGATCCTGCTGGACGTCGACCGGGTGTTGGCGGCCGACGGCGGGTGCGAGATGCCGGTCGCCGTCGAGCCCGACGCGGCCGTCGCCGTGGCGCACTGAGCCGGACCCGGGCGCCGGGACCACCTCCCGCCGCCCGCGACTCCCCACCGACTTCTAACGACTCTCGAACCCCTGCCTCGAAGCGGGGATCTCCGGGTTCCACGCCCGTCGCTTTACCCACGAATCAAGGAAAGACACGACCATGACGATGACGATTGGCAAGCGGATTACGCTCGGGTTCTCGGCCTCGCTCCTGATCACGGGGGTGCTCGGGGCGTTCTTCTACTCCCGGATGTCGGCCGTCGACGCCCGGGCCCACGCGATCGTGGACGACGCCCTGCCGGGGATCATCGGTAGCGGGAACGTCCGAGGGTACTCCAAGGACAATTACGGGCTGATGTTGAAACACATCATCTCCGTCGACAAGGCGGAGATGGAGCAGGTCGAGGCGAAGATGCGGGCCGGCAGCGAGCAGGCCGCGGCGGCGTGGAAGGTGTACGAGGAGGGGGTGACGCCGGACGAGCGGGCGGTCGCCGACGAGCTCAAGGCCGCCCGGGCCGAGTGGGTGGCGAGCCGGGAGCCGGTCCTGGCGCTCAGCCGGGCGATGAAGAACGACGAGGCGATGGCCCTGTTCCGCAAGACGTGCGACCCGGCGTTCCAGCGGGTGATGACGGCGGCCAACGCCGCGGTCGACTTCAACGTCAAGGGCGGGATCGCCGACGGGGACGAGATCAAGTCGACGGTGTCGGCCGGGAAGGTCGCCACGCTGGTCGGGGTCGGGGTCGCCGTCGCGGTCGGGGCGGCGGTCGCCGTGCTGCTGGTCCGGTCGATCGGCAGCGCCCTGTCCCGGATGGCGGCGTCGCTCGGGGACGGGAGCGGGCAGGTGGCGGCGGCGGCCGGGCAGGTGGCGGCCAGCAGCCAGGCCCAGGCCCAAGGCGCGAGCGAGCAGGCGGCCAGCCTGGAGGAGAGCTCCAGCGCCCTGGAGGAGGTGTCGTCGATGACCAAGCGGAACGCGGACACCGCCGACCAGGCCCGGGCGGTGTCCGCCCAGGCCCAGGCGGCGGCCGAGGCCGGGAACGCCGCCATGGGCAAGATGACCGCAGCGATCGCGGGCATCGAGCGGTCCGCCGGGGAGACGGCCAAGATCCTCAAGACGATCGACGAGATCGCGTTCCAGACGAACCTGCTGGCCCTGAACGCGGCGGTCGAGGCGGCCCGGGCCGGGGAGGCGGGCAAGGGGTTCGCCGTCGTCGCCGAGGAGGTGCGGAACCTGGCGATGCGGTCGGCCGAGGCGGCCAAGAGCACGGCGGCCCTGATCGAGGGGAGCGTGCAGAACGCCCGGAACGGGGTGGCGGTGGCGGCCGAGGTGGCCGGGTCGCTCGGGCAGATCGGGGCGGCGGCGAAGAAGGTGGACCAGCTGGTCGGGGAGATCGCCGCGGCCGGGCGGGAGCAGACCCAGGGGATCGGGCAGGTGACGGCGGCCGTCGGGCAGATGGACCGGGTGACCCAAGCCGGGGCGGCCAGCGCCGAAGAGGGGGCGGCGGCGGCCGAGGAGCTGAGCGGGCAGGCCGAGCAGCTGCAGCAGATCGTCCGGGAGCTGACGGCGCTGGTCGGGGGGGCGGCGGCGGCCGGGGCGGACCGGGCCGACCTCGCCCGGCC
>JAQGHJ010000707.1 GCA_028288905.1 Phycisphaerales bacterium
GCGGACCCAGGCGTCGCCGGGCCGCGGCCCGGCGACGCCTGGGTCCGCGCCCGTTTCGCGGCCGCTACGCGGCGAGCCTACCGCACCCGTCCGGGGGCACCATGAGGGTGCTCGTCGTCAGCCACTCCTGCATCGTGGCGCTGAACCGGCGGCTGTTCGAGGCGGTGGCCGGGCTCGGCGACACAGAGGTCGAACTGGTCGTGCCGGCGACGTGGCGGGACGAGTACACCGGGTCCGTCCGCGCCGCCGACCCGGCGGACGGCTCGGCGGTCGAAATCAACTTCGTGCCCGTCCGCCTGCCCGGGCGGGGGTCGTTTTACCACTACGCGGCCGACCTGGCCGCCCTCGTCCGCCGGGCGGCCCCGGACGTCGTCTTCCTCGACGAGGAGCCGTGGAGCCTAGTGTCGGGCCAGGTCGCCCGGGCGTGCCGCCGGGCGGGGGTGCCGCTCGTCTGCTACACGAAGCAGAACCTGAACAAGCGGTACCCGCCGCCGTTCCGGTGGGTCGAGCAATCCACCTACCGCGCGGCCGCCGGCATCGCCGCCCTGACCGAGGCGGCCCAGGACGTGCTCCGGCAGAAGGGGTTCGCCGGCCCGTGCCCGATCCTGCCGCACGGGTACGACACAACCGTGTTCCACCCGGGCCCGGCAAACGACCCGCTCCGCCGGCAGCTGGGGCTCCGCGGTACGGTCGTCGGGTACCTCGGCCGGTTCATCCCGGTGAAGGGGCTGCACACGCTCGTAGAGGCCGCATCGGTGTTGCGGGCGTGCGGTGATGGCGGCGGCGGCGACGCGGCGGGGGTCACGCTGCTGATGGTCGGGGCCGGCCCGTTGGAGCCGGCGCTGCGGGCGGACGTCGCCCGCCGCGGACTTGAGTCGATGGTGACGTTCGCCGGCCCGGTCCGGCACGAGCGGGCGGCCGACTATCTGCGGTGCATGGACGCGCTCGTCCTGCCGTCGCTCACGCTCCCGACGGCCCGAGAGCAGTTCGGCCGGGTGATCATCGAGGCCCAGGCGTGCGGGGTGCCGGTGGTCGGATCCACGAGCGGGAACATCCCGGGGCTGATCGGGCAGACGCGGGGCGGTGTGACGTTCCGCGAAGGGGACCCGGCCGACCTGGCGGCCGCCCTCTTCACCCTGGTCCGGGACGCCGACGCCCGCCGGGCGCTCGGCCGGCTGGGGGCGGAAACCGTCCGCGCCCGCTTCGGGCTCGACGCCGTCGCCGCGAACCTGCGAGACATCCTACGGCGGGCGGCGGGACTAAGCGGGGACGGCGGCGGTGTCGGGTCTGTCGCTGCCGCGGCAGCAGCGGAAGAGGGGGCGGCCGCAACGAGGCTTAGTTCACGAGAAGCGGCGGACGACGCCGACCGTCGTGAGGCCGACGCCCGAGTAGTGGCAGTCGATTCAAGGAACACGTAAGGGAGCGAGAGTCGTCCGCCCGGCCCGACGGCGGTCGGCAGTGCGAAGCGGTTTCGGCTCCGTCGAGGCCTCTGGCTGCTCCCCCGACCGCCGGCGGCGGGCGGGGGAGCACCGCAGGGGGTCAAATAAACTTCAGTTCTCCAAACCCGTATGGCGAGCGGAAGTCAGACCGGGTGGCACGGGCATGAACTCATACCCGTGATCTGCGAGACGACGACGGACACGGGCATGAGTACATGCCCGTGCCACCCGGTCCACCCGACTGCACAACACCCGACCGGGGAAACCCCGTCGGCCCCTCGGCCCGGCGGCCCGACGATCACGACCGGCTCCCCGCACTCGGCGTTGCCGCGGCCCGCTTCGTCGCGACGATCCAGACGTTGTACGCCAGCGGCCGCGGGTACCGCAGGCCGTTCTCCCACCCGCGAAACCGGTTGACCGCCGCCTGCGCCCGGGCCGGCATGAGCCGTAGCCGGGACCCGGCGACCAGCAGCCACGTCAGCGGCCCGGTGAACATCCCGCAGAACCTTACGTCCCGCATGTCGAACCGTCCGCCGAGCAGCGCCTCGTACCGGGACATCCGAAGGTGGCGGTACCCCGCCTCGAGCCGCGTCGCCGGGGCGTGCCCGCTCGCCCGCATGTACAGTTTGTAGACGCCCGGGAACCGCCGCTTGAAGTCGTGCGGGTCGGACCACGCCAGCAGCCCGGCGTGCGGCCCCGTGAACGCGAACGCCCCGCCCGGCCGCAGCACCCGGTGCACCTCGTCCACCGCCCGCCGCATCTGCTCGTCCGACAGCAGCCCGATCACGTCGCTGAAGATGGCCGCGTCGAAGCTGTCGTGGTCGAACGGCAGCCGGTCGGCCCCGCCGCGGACGAACGTCACGTCCGGGTAGCTCGCCCGCGCGGCCCGCAGCGCCGCCGCGTCCGGGTCGACGCCGACGAGCGCCCGGCCTGGCTGGCGGAGGCCGCCCAGCGCCCACCCGTACGCGCAGCCCACGTCCAGGACCCGGTCCGCCGCGACCGGGATCGCCGCCGCAACGTACCTGCCGCGGTCTCCGCCCCGCCCCCGCACCCGCTGGCCGATCGTCGTCATCGCTCGCCCACCGCCTCTCCGTGGATGGACGTTCCGTGGGCTGGCGCCCGGCTGTCCGGACCCCGCCGCGGCGGCAGCCGCCCCGGGCGGGCGGGCCGGCGTCCGCCCGCCAGGTCGAGCAGGACTCGGGCCCCCTCGATCACCGCGTTGCCCGCGCGGTTCAACTTGGCCTGGAACATCAGGTCGGACGTCGTGCCGTAGATCCCGACCCGGGCGACGGTCGGCAGGATCCCGCACGGGCGGGCTCGTCCCGGGTGCGTCAGGCACGCGTACCGGAACCCGGCCGCCAGCACCAGCTCCTCGACCCACGGGGCCAGGTCGCTGTACGGGTAGCTGAACCACTCGGCCGCCGTCCCGAGCTGGTCCTCGATCGCCTTACGGCTGGCGCCGATCTCCTCGAGGGCGGCGGCCCGGGACAGTTGGGTCAGGTGCGGGTGCGACTGGGTGTGCCCGCCGAAGCGGACGCCGGCGGCGGCCATCTCCCGGACCTGGGGCCAAGTCAGGAAGCGGGGGTCCGACCCGACCGCCCCGGTCTGTAGGAAGACCGTCCAGGGGCAGGAAAACTCCCGCAGGACCGGCAGGGCGACGTGGAAGTTGTCCGCCCACCCGTCGTCGAACGTGACGGCCAGCCCGGCCCGGCCGGCCGGGCGGGGCGAGGCGGGCGGGCCCCAGAGCGGGACGAGGTCGTACCGGGACCGGAGGTGCGCCAGTTGCCGCGCGAACGCCGCGGCCGTCACGGCGATCGGTTCGCCCCCGCCGGCGGCGGCGACCCGGTGGTACGCCACGCACCGCGAGACGGGCGGCGGCGAAGCCCGAGGGTGGGGCGTGTTGTGCATCACCACCTCGCTCGCCGGGAAGGTGCCGGGGAAACGACGGCCCGCGCCGCACGTTCGTCGCGGGGCGGGCACCATCAACCTCTCGACCGACGCTCGCACGCCGCGATGTTCCCAGATGGGGCGGTCAATTACTTACCACGAAATTGATCCCGCCGATAGGGGTTCCCCGCAGCCGCCGGGTAACGTCGTGGCAAGGGTTGCCGGGTAACACCCGCCTGTCGCACACGGCGGGGGTTGAGACGACCTCTGTCACGATGTGGTAGTACCCGGAACCCGCGGCACGAAGTGTCGGCGGCGGCAAGACAAGCGGTGCCGCGCCGCGACGGCGGAAGGACGATCCCCATTCATGCGCAAAGCACTTATCACCGGCATCACCGGGCAGGACGGGTCGTACCTCGCCGAGCTGCTGTTGGACAAGGGGTACGAGGTTCACGCGATCGTCCGCCGGGCCGCGTTCGAGGACCCCGAGCACCGGCTCGGCCGGATCAACCACCTGGCCGGCCGGCTGCACCTGCACTCGGGGTCCCTCGAGAGCTACCCGAGCCTGTTCAAGATCGTCCAGCAGGTCGTGCCGGACGAGTTCTACCACCTGGCCGCCCAGAGCTTCGTCAGCTACTCGTTCGAGGACGAGTTCTCGACCCTCCAGGGGAACCTGAACGGCACCCACTACGCCTTGTCGGCCGTCAAGGAGTGCGCCCCGGCCTGCCGGTTCTACTTCGCCGCCAGCAGCGAGATGTTCGGGAAAGTCCGGGAGGTCCCGCAGCGGGAGACGACGCCGTTCCACCCGCGGTCGGCATACGGGATCAGCAAGTGCGCCGGGTTCGACCTGACCCGCAACTACCGCGAGGCGTACGGCCTGCACGCGTCCAGCGGGATCCTGTACAACCACGAGAGCCCGCGGCGGGGGTTCGAGTTCGTCACCCGCAAGATCACGAGCCACGCGGCCAAGATTAAGCACGGGCTGGCGACCGAGCTGCGGCTCGGCAACCTGGACGCCAAGCGGGACTGGGGCCACGCTAAAGAGTACGTCCGGGCCATGTGGCTCATGCTCCAGCAGCCGACGCCGGACGACTTCGTCATCGCCACCGGCAAGACGCACCCCGTCCGCGAGTTCTGCCGGCTGGCGTTCGCGCACGTCGGGCTCGACTACGAACGGTACGTGGTGGTCGACCCGCGGTTTTACCGGCCCTCGGAGATCGACGTGCTCCAAGGCGATGCGACCAAGGCACGCGAGGTGCTCGGCTGGCAACCGGGGATCGGACTGGAGGCGATCGTGCGGGAGATGGTCGAGGAGGACCTGCGCCGCATCCATAGCTCATCGCGCTGAACGGCCGCCGCCTGCTGCAGCATACCCCGCCTCCGGTTACCCTGCCCCCGCCGTCGGACCGCGACGGCGGGGGCTTTGTGCTGGCGAACCGCCTCGTTTGAACGGAGTCTCCGGTGGGCACCGTTTCATTTCGCAGTCCTTCTCGCCACCAGGTCACGCCCCAGACGAGCCGTCACGGTCATCCTACCGATGCCAAACCGCCCCGTACCCGTCCTGTTCCTCAACCACACGGCCGCCCTCGGGGGCGGGGAGATCGCGTTGCTGCACCTCGTCGCACGGCTCGACCGGGCCCGGTACGCCCCGGCCGTCGTGCTGTTCGCCGACGGGCCGCTGGCCGGGCGGCTCTGCGACGTCGGTGCGGACGTTCGGGTGATGCCGCTCGGCGGCGGGGTGCTCGACGCCCGCAAGGACGCACTCGGCGGCCGGACCCTGCTCCGCGCCGCCGATGCCGCCCGGGCCGCCATGTTCTGCGTCAGGCTCGCCCGCCACATCCGCCGCGGCGGGGCCCGGCTCGTCCACACGAACTCGCTCAAATCGGACCTGCTCGGCGGGGCGGCCGCCCGGCTCGCCCGGGTCCCGCTCGTCTGGCACGTCCGCGACCGCATCGCCGACGACTACCTGCCGAAGCGGGTCGTCCGGCTGTTCCGCCGGCTCGCCCGGGTCGTCCCGCACCATGTAATCGCCAACTCCCACGCCACCCGGCGGACACTGGTCGACGAGCGGGACGAGGGGTCAACCTTCGCCCGGCGGGTCACGGTCGTCCACGACGGCACCGTCCTGCCGCCACCGCCACCGCCGCAAACGGCGGTGGTCGCGGTCGCAGTCATCGGTTCCGGCCCGCCGAACGGCGGCGGCATCAACGGCGGCGGGGGAGGCACCAGCGGAGGCCCGAACCCTTCAACCGCAGCCGTCGCCGCCGGCCCGCTCGTCGGCTTGGTCGGCCGGATCACCCGGTGGAAGGGCCAGCACGTCTTCCTCCGAGCGGCCGCCCACGTGCTCGAACGGTTCCCCCACGCCCGGTTTCAGGTGATCGGGGCCCCCCTCTTCGGCGAGGACGCCTACGCCGCCGAGGCCCAGGCGCTCGCGGCCGAGTTGAACCTCGGGAGGGCGGTGGAGTTCACCGGCTTCCGCGCCGACGTGCCGGCCCTCATCGCCCGGCTCGACGTGCTCGTCCACGCTTCGATCACCGGCGAGCCGTTCGGGCAGGTGGTCATCGAAGGGATGGCCGCCGGCAAGCCAGTCGTAGCGACGGCCGGCGGCGGCATCCCTGAGATCGTCGAGGACGGCCGGACCGGGCTGCTCGTGCCGATGGGGGATGCCGAGGCGATGGCCAATGCCATCTGCCGACTGCTGGCAGACCCGGCCGCCGCCGCCGCCATGGGGCGGGCCGGCCGGGCGCGAGTTGAGGAGCGCTTCACCGTCGACCAC
>JAQGHJ010000741.1 GCA_028288905.1 Phycisphaerales bacterium
GCACACGAGCCAGTCCGCCTCGGCGCTGACCCGCACCGGCCGCCCGAGGGGCAGGTCCGCCGGCGGCGTCACCTCGGCCACCACCATCAGTTCCCCCTCGTACCCGAACCCGACGACGTCCCCCGGCTGGTCGAACCGGACCGGGGTCGGGAACCCGAACGGCTTGTGCGCGAACCCCGGCGGCAGCCGCAGTTCGACCACGGTCGGCAGCCCGGCGTCGCCGGGGTTCTGCCAGTACACGTGCCACCCCGGCGACACGGTCAGCCGCACCCCGACTCGGAACGGCTTGCCCGGGGCGACGGCGGCCACGTCGGCCACGACCGCGGCCGTGACCAGCGCGTTCCCGTCCGGCCCGGCCGGCTTGGCGACCGCGGATTGGGCGGCCGTTAAGCCTAGAAAGGCGGCGGTCACGCAGGCGAACAGGTGTCGCGTCATGTCGGTGCTCCTCCCCCTCGTTCCGTCGTCTTGCCGAGCGTTCTTGGGGCGTGACTCGCCCCGCCGGTCGCTCGCGTCCTCCGCCTGAGATGCTACGTCATGAGGGCCCCGCCGGGCCACGGAATCGGGATCGGGCGGCGGGCGGCCGCCGCGGCGGGCTGAGATTCGGCCGTGTCGCCCCGCCGGATGACGCTGGTTTTCCGCGAGAGCCAAAGCTACGATTAGCGGGACGTTCGGGGCGGTGTGACGCGACCTTCAGTCTGTCCACCACGAGTTTGAGCCCGACGGCCGCCCGCCGACACCGCGTCGGCGGACCGGCCGCGCCGGCTCCCGACCCCGAACCGGCCCCAGGTTTTCGAGCCGGTCACGATGATGACTTTCGAGCCAGGCCAATACTCGTCGGCGGCCGCTTCCCCGGCCGGTCTCTCCCCGGCACTGAGTGCCAACGTCCTCGTTCTCAACCGGTTTTACCAGGCCGTGCGGGTGGTGAACGTCCGCCGGGCGTTCTCGCTCCTGTTCCGCGACCTGGCCGAGGTGATCCACATCGAGACGGATCGCGCCACCGGGCAGAACCGGTGGCAGAACCTCGACTTCGGCGGGTGGTCGGAGCTCAGCGAGATGAAGCGGACGTTCGAGCCCGACGGGTTCGACTGGATCCACACGGTCCGGACCCAGATCGCGGTCCCGCGGATCATCCGGCTGCTCGGGTACGACAAGCTCCCGCGGCAGGACGTGAAGTTCAACCGCCGGAACATCTACGCCCGCGACTCGAGCCGGTGCCAGTACTGCGGCAAGAAGTTCCCGACGCCCGAGCTGTCGCTCGACCACGTCGTGCCCCGCAGCCAGGGCGGCAAGGCGTCGTGGGACAACATCGTCTGCTGCTGCATCAAGTGCAACGTGAAGAAGGGCGGCCGCACGCCGGCCCAGGCGAACATGCACCTGATCACCAAGCCGGTGAAGCCCAAGCGGAGCCCGGTCATCAACCTCCGGCTGGCCGACGAGCGGTACAAGTCCTGGAAGCAGTTCCTGGACAACGCGTATTGGACGGTCGAGCTGAAGTGAGCGGTATGCCGTGCCAAAAGTTGGTGCGATTTGCTCCATCGCGTAGCCCCGCCCGGAAGGGCGGGGTTCTTTTTGCTCGGTTTGTATGGCCGAAGGGTCCGACGGGTCGGAGGCGAGGACTGCGCCGCATTCGCCAGCGGGCTGGAATGTCATCCTGAGCGAAGCGAAGGACCCCTCGTCCACCGCGCGGCCGGGCCAGCGTTCCCGCGGCAGTGGCATGTGAAAGGGTGGCCTGACGCCGAGCACCAGCGGCGGGCCACTCGTTCACATTCCATTTTCCCTCACATGCTGACCCGGTTGCGCGGTGGACGAGGGGTCCTTCGCTGCGCTCAGGATGACATCCGTGGGAGGGCCCGCACCTGCCCACTACATAGGCGGCGACCGCGACTTCGCCCGCTTGCCCCGACCTGAGCCCCACCGCCTCCGCCGTCACGCCGCCCGCGGCGCGTGGGCCGCGGCGACGGCGTCCAACCGATCGTCGATCAGTTTGCACTGGGCGACCGGGTCGAACGGGACCTGGGCCGGGCGGGCGTCGTCCGGGTACCACGCCGGGGCGTCGAGCCCCACGGCCAACGCGATGCGGTCGGCGAGCGACGTCGGGTCGACCGGGTACAGCCCGCCGGCGTGCAGGGCCGGCGGGAGCAGTTCGGGATAGACGCCGGCCGACGGCAGCACCGGTCGGCACCCCGCCGCCAGCGCCCGCAGCGCCTGGTAATCGCACGGGGCGGACGGGCGGACGCTCAGGAACGCGGCGGCGGTGAACATCCCGCGGAGTTGGGCGGCGTCGTCGTGCTCGGGGATCGCCTTGCGGACGACGAGCGGGTCGAGGGCGTCGGTCGGGCCGACCGTGAGCAGGTCGAACGCGACCCGCTTGCGGCGGAGGACCCCGACGGCCGCGTTCAGCAGCGGGACGTGGGCGTCGCGGGTGTCGACGAACAGCGTGCGGGGGCGGCGGTCCGGGCGGTCGGGCCCGCGGCGGACGGCGTCGACAGCGGATACGTCCACCGGCGGGCGGACGAGCCGCGCCTTGTCGCGGATGCCGGCCAGCGGGTCCCGGCCCGCCAGCTCCGGGTGGCGGTCGACGACGGCCCGGGCGAGAGCGAAGAACGCCTGCCGGTGGTAGACGGAGTTGAACCAGACCTCGGTCGCGGCCTGAGCGCTGTTCAGGTTGACGAGGTCCAGCGGGCCGTCCCGGTCTGACCCCCGGCGGGCGGCGGCCGGGTCGGTCGGCGGCAGCAGTTGGTTGTCGTGGAAGTAGACGACGGTCGGCACCGCGGCCAGCGCGGGGACGAGCCGCAGCAGGTTCGCCAGGTTCAGCGCCTCGCTGGTCAGCAGCAGGTCGACCCGCTCGGCCGCGTGCCGGCCGAGGTGCTCGCCGAACCAGTTCGCCGCCACCGCCAGCCGCCGCTCGATCCGCCGGGGCGGGAGCTTGAGCACCCGCCACCGGTGCCGGCTGTGGCGGGCCACGCACTCCAGCACGGCACGGCGGACTCCGCCGTAGAACGGTTCGATCGCGAGGATGTCGAGCGGGCGGGGCATGGAGCGACGACGGCGGCCCGCAGTGTACCGGGTCTGACCCTCGGGAGGCGATACCGGGGACGTGCGTTGGGTGGACCAACCTCCAACGCGGTATCCCACGTCCCCGACCCGGACGGCCTAACTCGCGTCCGGCTTCTTGGTCATCTCCCCCCACGCATGTCATCCTGAGCGGAGCGAAGGGCCCCTCGTCCACCGCGCGGCCGGGCCAGCGGTCATCGGAGCGTGGATTGTGAATGGGTGGCCCAGCGGCGAGCACCGGCGGTCGGGCCACCCTTTCACATTCCACTTCCCCTAACATG
>JAQGHJ010000844.1 GCA_028288905.1 Phycisphaerales bacterium
TCCTGCGGCTTGACCATCAGCAGCAGTTCCTCGCACGTCAGGGCGGCCCGGACGGTCAGCCGGTCGACCATCGTCCGCAGGATGCCGAAGCACCCGAGGCACGGGACGGCCAGGAACAGCCCCAGGAACGTGTGGGCCAGCGCCTTGCTGATCCCGCCGGCCAGGTCGCCAGGGTTGGCCGACCCGCCGGCGGCGTTCATCGCGCTGAACGCCTCGATCATCCCGAGCACCGTCCCGGTCAGCCCCAGCAGCGGCCCGAGGTTGCCGATGATGTTCAGGAACTCGATCGCCCGGAACTTCTCGGCCGTCTGCTCGCCGATCGCGGTCTCCATCGCCTCCTTCATCGAGCTGAAGCTCGGGGCCCGCTTCAGGGCCGGGTTCAGCGCCTGGGCGACGAAGCTCGGGTCGGTCTCGGTGTGCTCGATCAGCTCCTTGAACTTCCGCTGGGCGATCAGGTCGCGGATGTGCTGGACGCTCGCCTCCGGCATGTACACCGACGCCCGGTTCTTGATGAACCCCTGCATGATCAGCGTCAGCCCGGCGATCGACAGGGCGGCGATGATGAACGTGATCGGGTCCGGGTGCCCGAGCACGATCTTGACCAGCCCGTCGGCCGGCTTCTTCTCGTCGCCCGCGCCGCCGGCGGCGGTCTGGGCCATCGCGGTCGTCGCGACCACCAGGGCGGCGGCGACGAACGCGATCGACATCGTGACGAGCACCGACCGGCGGCGGCTGCCGGCGCGGGCCGGGCCGTGGGTTCCGGGGCGAGTCTGGGACATGGCGCGGATCCTTTGCCCCCGCGGTCGGCGGGGGGGACGCTGTGACGCCGGCGGCACGGGCCGCGCGTCGGGGAACAAACCTCGCCCCGGCTCGGTGACTGGAGCCGATCTCGCTGTGCGCCCGGCCGGGACGCGAGGGTGAGAGGGTGGGGCCGTCGGCCGCCCGGCGCGCCCGCCGGAATCAAGTCGCTGTCGCGGGCGCGGGGTCGGCCGGGGTCACCGGTCCCTCTCTCGAACCGAAGCTATCGATCAGTCAGAAGGTCGGAACGAATGGGTGGGGCCGCCTGCCGGCGTTACCGGTCAAACGTGAAGAGGAACACGAATGGGCACGAATCGCACGAATCTTCACGAAGCAGGCAATTGATGCCCTCGTGAAAATTCGTGCGATTCGTGCCCATTCGTGTTCCTCTTCAACCGCGTCGGACGTAGCAGCCGGTAGCGTTCTGTAACACCCGGCCGCTACTCGAGGTCGGCTTCCTTCACGTAGTTGAACTTGCCGCCGTTGTCGACCGCGATCTTCTTCATCACCTCGGCCGCCTCCTCGTCGTACGTGTCGAAGAGGATCGTGTTGATCTTCGTCCGCTTGCCGGCGTTGAAGCGGTTGATCGCGTCCGTCACCTGCTTGTACGTCCGAAGGTTGGCGAACTCGCCGTCCGACAGGAAGTAGAGCAGCTGCGGCTGCTGCTTGAACGCGGCCTCGAGGGCAGGAATCGGGTCCGTCTGCCCGACGGCAGTGATTTTGTCGAGGAACGCGTACGTGTTCAGCTTGTTGTCGGCGTTCGCCATGATCAGGCCGCCGTTGTCGGCCATAAAGAACTTGCCCGAGTCGGCGTAGAACACGACGTTGTAGGACTGGATCGGCTTGAGCTTGGAGATCGCGTCGTTCAGCTGCCGCTTGAGCGTGCCGAACTTGTTGATCATCGTCCCGGTCGCGTCGCAGACGAACACGATCTTCAGGGCGTTGCCGCCGTTGCCGAACACCGGGCCCTTCGGCCCGATCGCCCCGCCGCCGGGGGCCCCGAACTGGGCGAGCGGTCCGCCGTCCCCGGCCCCGCCGCCGACGCCCGCCCCCTTGCCGCCGGTCCCGCCGCCGGCCTTGAACCCGCCGCTGCCGAGCCCGATCAGCCCCGAGTCGGTCGAGTCCCCGCCGCCGCCGGCGCTGGGGTCGACGGCCGGGCCCTGCTTGTCCGAGAACCCGCTGGCCGTCCCGCCGTCGACCGTCTGGTCCTGCATCGCCTGCTTGAGCGGGTCGTCGTTCGCCCCGACGTTCTGCACCCCGCCCGGCGGCCCGGCGTCGGCGATCGTCGCCTCGGCGATGATCGTCTGCTCCTCCTGGAGCATCTTCGGGGCCGGGATCACCCCGGCCGCCACCGCCACCGTCAGCCCCAGCACGATCAGCACCGCGTGGGCCACCAGGCTCGTGACCAGCGGCAGCACGTTCTGCACCCACGGCTGCTGCATGAACCCGATCGCCGGCACCAGGTCCTCGGCCGGGGCCGGTTCGCCGGTGCCCGCGGCACCGTTCGGCCCGACCGCCGCGCCGGCGACCGGCGGTCGACCCGCCGTCGGCGGAAGTGGCGGCATGGGAGCGGCTCGTGCCGCGCCGGCCGTCATGGCGAGCGGCGGCGCGGGCACGCCCGGCGGCTGCGGGTACGGCGATTGGGGAATCGGCGGCTGGGGGAACGAACTGGCGGCAGGCACCGGGGTCGAGGCTGACATCGGGTCACTCCTTCACGCCTAGGTCGGCGTGCCGCCCGCCCCTTCCGGGGACGAAGGCGTCAATCGTCCGGGAACCGCCCCGCGGGGGCGTCGCGCCCGGGGTTCGCTCCGCACGAGTGGTACGTTCGCGGCCGCGGGTCGGGTCGATTGTCGGTGCGGGGGGTTCCGTCCGGCCCGGGCGCGGTAGGGGATCCGCCGCCCGGTCACTATACCCGTGTCCCCCGACCGGTCAACGATTCCAAGCAACTCTGACACGGCCGAACGCGCGGGATATTAGGGCGCGATCCGACAGCCCGTTCGGGCGAGGTCAACTCCGTTCCGCACCACGCCCGTCCGCGACGCGCCCGAAGTCGAGCGGGCCGCGAAGTGACACGGGCTTCCAGCCCGTGCG
>JAQGHJ010000847.1 GCA_028288905.1 Phycisphaerales bacterium
CCGGGCCGTTGGCACGATCCCCGGCAAGCGGCTGGCCGCCGTCCTGTACGCCCTGGCGACCGGCCGGGCCGGGGCGGGCGGGGAACCGGCCGTCCGGGCGGCCGCCGACGACGCCCTCGTCGAGATGACCCAGCGGCCGGAGAACGCCCGCGACCCGGCCGCGTGGGACCGGTGGTGGCGGGAGGCCGCCGGGACCGACCCGGACCGCTTCCGGGCCGACCTGCTGGACCGCGCCCGCCGCCGCCGACCGGCCGCCGGGCTGACCGGCGTCGACGCGCTCGTGAACGGCCTGTACCAGCTCGCCCCGCCGGGCAAGCAGGCGGACGCCCTCCGCCGCACGCTCGACGCCCCGGACGCCCCGTTCCGGGCGGCCGGGCTGCGGCTGGCGTACGGGGTGTACCAGTTCCAGGGGGCGCTGCCGGACGAGGCGAACACCCTGCGGCGGATCCGCGAGATGGTCCGGGACCCGGCCCCGGACGTGCGGATCGAGGCGGCCAAGTTCCTCAGCGGGCGGAACGACCGGGCGTCCCTCGCCCCGCTGCTGGCCCAGTCGGCCGCCGAGCCGGACGCGGGCGTCCGGGCGACGATCGCCGGGGCGGTCGTCCCGTTCGGGGCCTCCCAGGCCGCCCCGGAACTGGTCCGGCTGATGACGGCCGACCCGTCGCTGCGGGTGGCGACGGTGGCGGCCGAGTCGTTGGCGAAGTTGGCCGGCCCGATCCAAGCCGACCCTGCCGTCGCCGGGCCGGTCGCGACCGCCCTGAGAGCGGCGCTGGACGGGCCGCGGGCGGCCCAGGACGTGACCGGGGACTTCCGGGCGGCGTGCGCCGAGGCCCTCGTCCCGCTGCGGGACCCGCAGTTCGCCGCGACGTTCACGGGGTTGCTCAGGCCGACCCAGCCGCCACGGGTCCGCCGGGCCGCGCTGGCGGGGATCGGCGAGTTGCGGGACACCGGTGCGGCCGGCGAGCTGGTGGTCTGGCTGCAGCGGGAGTCGGACCCGGACGTCCGCCGGGCCGCCCTGGCGGCGTTGCGGCGGGTCGGCAGCTTCCAGTACGCCGAGGTGGTCTACCGGTACGTCGACGCGAACAACGAGCCGGACGCCGGGGTGCGGGCGGCCGCGTGGGACGCGTTCGTTGGGTTGCTGCCCGGGGCCGGCCCGCAGGAGCTGAACAACTGGGCCGAGCGGTTCCGTAACGCCGGGCAGTGGGACCGCCGGGCCACGGCGCTGGAGGAACTGGTGCGGAAGCAGGACGCGGCGGCCGCGATGGTCGCCGCCGCCGACGGCAGCCCGAAGTCGCCAGATGCGGCGATCACCCGCGAGCAGGTGGCCGAGTCGTACATGAAGACGCGGCCCCCGCAGCCGCAGCAGGCCGCCCGGTATTACGGGGAGGCGCTGGCGTACTGGCTGGCGCGGGGCAACGCCCCCGGGAACGTCGACCCGCTGGTCATGAGCCGGCTCGACGCCCTGCTGGCCGCCAAGCTCTACCCCGACGCGGTCTTGTTCGCGAACCAGACGATCGACCGCGACCCCGGGCTTGCGAGCCGGGTGACCGGCCGGGTCACCACGACCGCCGAGGCCCTCGTCCGCGACCAGCCGCAGGACGCCGCCCGGCTGGCGGCCGAGGCGCGGCGGATCAAGTCGCTCCCGCCCTCGGCCAGCCAGACGCTGGATCAGGTAGCGGCGAGGGCCCGGGACGCCGGGGCGCGATGACGACAAGATGTCTGAAGTGTGAAGGCTGAAGTCTGAAAAGTGGAGAGCGCGCGGCCGGCCGCCGAGGCTCACATCATGCGGCGGCGGCGGCGGCGCCGTAGGGCCGGCCGCTGTGCCGAAGTGCGAACCCCGCCAGTCCCTTTCAGACTTCAGCCTTCACACTTCAGACTTTCCCTTCCTCCTACTCCCGCCGCAGGTCCCGCGGCGTGGCCGCCACGCCGCCGACTCTGACGGCGACGACCGATGCGGCCAGCCCCAGCGCCAACACGCCGAGCAGCGTCAGCGCCAGCGGGCCCCACGCGAGCCCTCCCTTGTTCGCGACGAGCGTCGGGACGACGCCGAGCAACGCGCACAGCGTGCCGACCCCAAGCCCGAGGACGAGCAGCAGCACGTTCTCGACCAGCACGAGCCGGACGCGGTCGGCCGGCGAGAACCCCAACGCCGACAGCAGCGCCAGCTCCCCCCGCCGCTCGATCACGTTCCGCACGAGCACGACCCCGAGCCCGAGCGTGCCGAGGGCGAGGCCGAGCGACCCGAGGGCGCGGAACGTGCTCAGATACGTGTTCTGGATCGCCTGGTACGCGGCGAGCCGGGCGGCCGTCGTGTCGACGCTGACGGCGTACGGCTCCAGTTCGTCGTTCAGCGCGTGGCGGACCGTCTCGACTTGACCGGCCGGGCACTCGACGAGCAGCGTGCCGAACCCGCCCTGGGCCGGGAACAGGGCGCGGAAGTTCGCCTCGCTCATCAGCATCTCGCTCTGGAACACGCAGTGGGACAACGTGCCGACGAGCTTGAGCTTGCGGGCCCGGCCCTGCTGGTCGGTGATCGGCACCTCGTCGCCGACGCCGAGCTTGAGGATGTACGCGGCGGTCTCGCCGTCGGCCAGCACCGGGACGACGTCGTTCTCGACCGGCTGCTCGACGAGCTTCCACCCGTCGAACCCGAACCCGCCGCGGGCGATCATGGCGGCCGGCAGGCCGAGGATCGTCGGGCTCGTCGAGCGGGTCATGTTCAGGCAGCTGATGTCCTGCCCGGCCCAGCGGCGGAGGGCGGTGAACCTCGCGTCCGCCCACACCGGGGCGTCCGGCTGGCGGAACCCGGCCTCGAACCGGCCGGCGGCGGTGTTCAGATCGGCCAGCACGGGGACGGCCGCCTGGGCGATCAGGCGGAAGCCGCCCGCCCCGCCTTCACGATCCCCCGTGTCGCCGACGCCGGTCCGCTGCATGCTCGCGACGGTGATGAGCGTGAACGCGGCGAACGCGATCAGCCCGACGCTGAGCACGGACCGGGCCGTGTGCCGGTTGGCGTTCCGGACGCCGAGCGCGTTCACCGACCGGGCGTCGCCCCCGGCCGCCGCGTGCCGGCGGGGGCGGAGCACGCCGGCCAGGTACGTCAGCCCGGCCGCCAGCAGCACCGCCCCGCCGCCGAGCGCCACCTCCGGCACCTTGATCAGCCGGACGAGCACGAGCAGCAGCACGAGCAGCCCGACGCCGGCCAGCCCGACGCCGGCCCACCGGGCGAGCCGGCCGTCCCCCTTCGTGAGGCCCCGCGGGGCGGCGGACAGTTGGCCTGCCATGAGCCGGGCCGGCGTCACCTTCCCCAGCCGCCAGACGGCCCAGAGCACGGCGAGCATCGCGACCCAGAACCCGAACACGAACCCGGCCCACAGCGACCGCGGCGTGACGTACAGCTCCAGCGCGGTCGTGCCGACCGCCCCGACCCACCACGTCCGCAGCCCGTGCA
>JAQGHJ010000858.1 GCA_028288905.1 Phycisphaerales bacterium
CGACGAACACCTTCCCCGCGTACCGCTCCGGCTTGCCCGTCGCGCGGTCGGTGACGGTCAGCCCGACCAGCCCGCCGCCGGCCAGTTCGACGTTCTCCCGCTTCGCGTCGAACTGCCGCCCCTTCAGCACCGTGATCTTCGGGTGCTCGGCCAGCATCCCCTCGAACACCCGCTCGGCCACGCTCGACTCGAAGTGGAACCCGTCCGAACAGTCCTTCACCTGCTGGCTGTCGGGGCCGTACTTCGTGACGTAGTGGGCCTTAACCCGTCCGACGAACTCGGCGAACAGCCCGCCGGTCGCCCCGCGGGTGCCGATGTCGGTCGCCCCAAGCCCGTTCGCCGGCAGCCCGCCGACGTGGCTCGTCCGCTCCAGCAGCAGCACCGACGCCCCGCCCCGGCTGGCGGCGATCGCCGCCATGATCCCGCCCGGCGTCGCCTGCACGACGACGACGTCGTACCGCCCGGCCGGGGCGGTCGCGCCTCCCTGGACACTCGGTGTAGCCTGCGGGGCGTCGGCCGCCCGAGCAAGGGAGGCCCACACCGCCACCGCAGCAATCGACAGTAGCATTCGCAGCATTCGTGTTCCTCCTACGTCCCCAGAGCGCGTCAACGGGACCCACAACCCAGGCGGCAGCGCTTCGGTCTGTTCACGCCGCTCCGGCTCACAGCCGCCCCGGCTCGCGGACGCCCTTGCCGACCCGCTTCGTGGCGGCGTCGCCGAGGTCTTCCCTCGCCCGCTCGGCCAGCGCTTGCAGCCGCTCGACGACGGCCGGGTTCGCGGCGGCCACGTCGGTCGCCTCGCCGGGGTCGGCCTCGAGGTCGAACAGCTCGACGCCGATCGTCCGCGTCGCGTACTTGCCCGGCTTGCCGCCGCCGCCGGGCGGGGCGGGGGTCTGGTACGGGTGGCCGAGGTGCAGCTTCCACCTGCCGCTGCGGACGGCCTGCAGCGCGCCGCCCCAGTACACGTAGTACGCCTCGTGCGGCGACGTCGCCCCGGCCGCCCCCGTCATCAGCGGCCAGATGTCCTTGCCGTCGATCGTCCGGTCCGCCGGCAGGTCCGCGCCGATCCGTTTGGCCAGCGTCGGGAGGAGGTCAAATGTGACGGCCAATTCCTTGCATACGGTGCCGGGCGGGACGTGCCCGGGCCAGCGGGCGAGGAACGGCTCGCGGACGCCGCCGTCGAAGCTCGTCGCCTTGCCCTCCCGCAGCGGCCCGGCCGACCCGGCGTGGTCGCCGTACAGCCGCCACGGGCCGTTGTCGCTGCTGAACAGCACGAGCGTGTCCCCGTCCAGCCCGTTCCGCTTCACGGCGGCCAGCACCTGCCCGACCGAGTCGTCGATCTCGGCGATCACGTCGGCGTACAGCCCCAGCCCGGTCTTCCCCGCGAACGCCGGCGACACGCCCAGCGGCACGTGCGGCAACGGGTGCGGGACGTACAGAAAGAACGGCTCGGACTTGTGAGCGTCCACGAACCGCACCGCCCGGGCGGTGACGGCGGCCGTCAGCTCGCCGGGTTCCGGGTTCAGCTTCAGCACCGTGTCGACCGCCTCCTTACCGCCCGCGGCGGCCGTCCCCTCCATCAGTGGCAGGTCGGGGTAGGCCTTGGGGTTGGCCGGGTGGCGGGGCCACATGTCGTGCGAGTACGGCACGCCGAACCACTCGTCGAACCCGTGCCGGGTCGGCAGGAACTGCGGCGCATCGCCCAGGTGCCACTTGCCGGCCATGCCGGTCGCGTACCCCTTGCGCTTGAACACCTCCGGCAGCGTCAGCTCGGCCGCGCTCAGCCCGATCTTGCTTTTGGGTGGCAGCGCCCCCTCGATCCCGACCCGCCGGTGATAGCAGCCGGTGAGGATGGCCGCCCGGGACGCGCTGCACACGGCGGTGGACGCGTAGAAGTCGGTGAACCGCGCCCCCTCGGCCGCCAGCCGGTCAATGTTCGGCGTCGGCGTCTTGCCCCCGTAGCACCCGACGTCGGCGTACCCCATGTCGTCGCAGAAGAACAGCACGACGTTCGGCGGCCGGTCCGCGGCCGGGGCGGCGGGGGCCACGCAGGCGAGCAGTCCGAGAACGGCGAGCAGATACCGAAACATGGAGCCTCCGGAGGTTCGAAGAACGGCCCACGAATCGGTACGAATGAGACACGAATGGAGGAGGCGGGAGAGCCACGTTTTGGCGTTTGCCGCGCGTCCGCCATTCGTGTTTCCTTCGTGCCGGTACGTGGGCCACCTTCTGTGTTCAGAAATCGAACTGGTCGATGTTCTCCTTCGTGAACACGAACGGCTTGCCGAGCAGGATGTCGCTCCCCTGGATCTCCATCGCCCCGAGCCGGCCGGCGGCGAACGTCTTGTCGCCCGACTTCAGCCGCCCCTCGGCCGCCGCCTTGGCGGCGTGGACCGTGAGGTAGCCGAGGTCGGCCGTCTTCCACAGCACGACCGCCTCGGTCACGCCGTCGTGGACGTACCGCTTGTTCTCGTTCGGCAGCCCGAGCCCGACCACCTTCACGTTCGCCCGGCCCGACTGCTTCACCGCCTCGGCCCCGCCCGGGACGGCCGGCGAGCAGTTCGCCACGATCGCCTTCAGGTCCGGGTACTTGTTCAGCATCTGCTTGCCCAGGTCCAGCGCGACGTTCTGCTTGTCGTCGCAGTACACGACCTCGGCCAGCGTCACCTTCGGGTACGCCTTCGCCCGCGCCTTGATGTTGTCGAGCCACAGGTTCAGGTTGGCCGCCGTCCGCGACCCGCTGATGACCACGAACTTCCCCTCCTCGCCCATCGCCTTGGCCGCCTGGTCCATCAGCGTGCTGCCGATGCCCTCGGGCGTCGCCTGGTTGCAGAAGAAGTCGCGGGCGTCCGGCTCGGCGTCGGCGTCCCAGGTGACGACCTTGATGCCGGCCGAGCGGGCCTTGCGGAGCGCGGTCGACAGCCCGCCGGCGTTCTCGACGGCCACCGCGATCACGTCCACCTTCCGGGTCACCCACGTCTCGACGATCTTGTTCTGCTCGGCCGGGTCGGCGCTCGTCGGGCCGTCCCACAGGAACTCGACGCCGAGCTCCTTCGCCGCCTCCTCGGCCCCGCGCTGGCAGGCGATGAAGTAGGCGTTGCCCTTGCTCTTGGGCATCATCGCGACGACGAGCTTCCTTCCCGCCGCCGGGCCGCCGCCCCCGCCGGTGTCGGGCCCGGGGCCGCCCGCGCGGGCGGACGCCGCCAGCTCCTTCTTGATCGCGTTCACGAGCACGAGGTTGCCGCCGGCGACGATCAGCGCCGCGGCCACGATGACCGCGCACAGCGCGGCCAACTGAGAGTTCCGCATGTCCAACTCCTCCGCCCCTTGAGGTCCGATCCCCGCCCGCGCTCCCCCTCCGGTGGCCGCCGCCCGCGGGCGGCGGCCGCGGAGGCGGGTGAAGTCCAGCCCGACGGCCGCCAGCAGCAGCACGCCGACCAGGATGCCGGTCAACTCTCGCTTAAACCCAGCCAACGCCTGCCCGTTCTCTAGGAACGCGACGGCCAGCAGCCCAAGCAGGGTCCCGACGACGCTCGCCCGCCCGCCGAATATGCTCGTCCCGCCGAGCACGACGGCCGTGATCGCCGCCAGCTCGTACCCGGTGGCCGCGTCCGCCTTCGCCTGCCCGAACCGGGCGACGTAGATCAGCCCGGCCAGCCCGGCGCAGAACCCGGCCACAACGTACGTCAGCCCGGTCAGCCGCCCGACCCGCAGGCCCGCGTGCCGCGCCCCGTCGGGCGCGTACCCGATCGCCGACAGCGCTCGCCCGACCGTCGACCGGTGGACGAGCAGGTAGAACGCGACGGCCGCCGGGGCCACGATCCACAGTTGCGTCGGAAGGCCCAGGAACGCCCCCTGGCCCAGTTGCAGGAACGACTCGGGGAACCCGACGTAGCTCGCCTGCCCGCCGGCCATCCCCTCGGCCACCCCGCGGAACAGGCTGAACGTGCCGAGCGTGACGATCAGCGGCGGGATCCGGCCGCGGGTGACGAGCAGCGCGTTGAGCCCGCCGCACGCCGTCGACGCGACGAGCACAAGGGCCCCGGCCGCAATTGGCGGCAGCCCGGCCCGCCACAGCGCGCCGAACAGGACGGCCGACAGCCCCATCAACGACCCGACCGACAAGTCGATGCCGCCGGTCAGAATCACCGGCGTCAGCGCCAGCGCCACCAGCCCCAGCTCCGCATTCTGCCGCAGCACGGTCAGCAGGTTGGCGGCCGACAGGAAGTTCTCGCCGAGCAGCCCGAACATGACGACCTCGGCCAGCAGGACAGCGGCCAGGACGAGCTGCGCCGGGGCGAGCCGAAAGCGCGGCGGGCCGGCGGGGTCTGCCGCGGCGGCGGGGGAGAGCGGGGGAGCAGCGTGCGGGGCGGTCGACATGGGCGCGCGATGGACGGGTGAAAGTCTAGCGGGATAGCCGAGCGGGCCGCGACGCGACGCGGGCTTCCGGCCCGTGCGTGCCCCGTTGGGACTTCGGAGGCACGAGGCGCTCGAGACGCATGACCTGCTGTTCCGTTCGCACGGGCTGGAAGCCCGCGTTACTGATGACCCGTCCGGCCCCCGGTGGGCCGAGCCTATGCCACCGCCACGGTGCCCACCGGGGCCGCCCGCCGCCGCCGCTTCCGACCGGTCAGCCCCTCGCTCCCCACGGCCGCCAGGATGATCGCCCCCTGGGCGGCCCGCTC
>JAQGHJ010000891.1 GCA_028288905.1 Phycisphaerales bacterium
TGTCGGAGTGGGGACGGACCGAGAGCTGTCCTAACTCCGACACTCCGTTACTCCGACACCCCGTCACCCCCCTCCCACCCCACGCCTCCAGCCGCACCTCCCGCCGCCCGCCGTCGGCCTCGAGCTGGTAGCACCGCCGCTCGATCCGGCCGGGCAGGTACAGGAGTTCGAGCAGCAGGTGGACCGGGGCCTCGCCCGTGCCGGCGTTGCGGACGCGGTACCGGGCGTACGCGTCGAACTGGCCGTCGGGGCCGACCTCGCCGAGCGGGAACACCTCGTCGGCCGGGGCCTGGCACAGGTACACCTCGCCGTCGCGGACGCACGCCTCGAGGAAGCACTCGCCCTCGTACGCGGCGTCGACGGCGCACCCGTACAACAGGCTGTGCAGGCTGCTCCGCTCGATCAGCCGGGACAGGGCGTGCTGCTGGGCGAGCGAGTCGGCCGCCAGCAGCGGCTCCTGCCCGAACAGCAGGTCGGCCCCCTTCAGCGCGATCAGCCCGAGCACGTTGCACGTCAGGTACATCTGCACGACCCGGTCGCCGGCCCGCACCCGCGGGAAGTCGAACTGGGTGCGGGACTCGTCCAGGAAGTACTCCCGGTGCCGCCCGTCGAACAGCAGCCGGGCCTGCCGCAGCCGCTCGAGCCGGGCCTGCTGGTCGGCGTCCAAAAATGCCCCGTACCCGCCGGCCCGCGGCGCGTTGAACGCCGGGCCGGCCGTGTACACCCAGACCGCGGGGATGGCTCGGGACAGTTGCATTGGATACTTTCGGTTCGGTTGAGGAGGAACGGATCCGGGCGCGGCCGGCTCGGTCGCTGAAACGACCGAGAGGGAACGGGTGACGTGCGTCGGGTCGGGAGATCACCACCCCAGCGGCTTGCGGGGCGCGCCGAGCGGCAACGGCGTGGCAGGGCTCCGCTCGGCGGCGTGGCAGGCGAGGGCGAGGGCCCAGAATCGGTCGGCGTGCCCGTCGGCGTCCCGCGGGGCGGCGAGACGGACGTGGTGGGCGGCCGTCACCGTCCGCCGGACCTTGTGCAGGTCTTCCCGGACGGCTGGGTCGGCCGGCACCCGCACCAATCGGCCCTGGAACAGCCGGACCAGCGGCATCGCCAGCTCGGCCTTGACGGCGGCCGTGAAGTGGACCGGCTCGACCCGGTGCCCGTGCCGCCCCGCCAGCCGCTCCGCCAGCATCATGCCGATCCCGGTGCTGTCGACGCACAGCCGCTTGACCCGCCGGCCCTGCATCAGCCGGTCGAGCAACCCCTCCTGGGCGGCGAACATGGCGTCGCCCATCACCCGGACACACCGGGTCCAGAGCACATCCCCGACCCGCTCGACGACCCACAAGACGGACCGGTCCTGCTTCCGCCCGACGTCGAACCCCGCGTACAGCGGGCCGCCGCCAGCGTCGCCGGCGACCGCCTCGACGTCGCACAGTTGGAGGTTCGCCGCCTCGCAGCCGGCGATGGCCGGGTACCCGAGCAGCGCCGACCCCTCGGCCGCCGGTCGGCACAGGTACTCCTCCTGCCACGCCGCCTCGTCCGGGCAGCTCGCCCGGACCTCGTCCACAAAGTCGCGGCGGGCGGTCAGGTCCGGCGCGGACAGCCCGCGGATCCGCTCGACCAGTCCCTGGTTCACCGCGTCGAGCAGCGTCACCCGGTGGCCCGAGATCCGCTGGTTCGTCATCGGGCTGGTCTCGCCGGCCGGGTCGGTGGCGGAAGTGGCGGCGGGCGGGGGCGAGGCACTCGCGACGGCGGCCGCGGCGGTGCGCGCCTCCGACGCCGCCGCGTCACCGCCACCGCCTGCCTGCTTGACGAGCTGGTGGAAGAACGAGTCGTCCCCGTTGTGCGTCGACCAGGCCCGGAGCTGGTGGCCCCAGATCAGGGCGGCCGGCTGCATCGCCTTGTACAGGTCCCGGGGCCGCTCGTGGAACGCGAACTCGTCGGCGTCGGCGTCCCCGCCCTTGCCGCGGAAGAACGCCGGGCGGCTGCTGCCGGCCACCACCCGGGCCCCGTTGCCGAACCGGACGACGAACGCGGTCATGCCCGCGTCGTCGATCACGTCCTCGCCCCGGTCGTCGGCCGCCGCCCGGAACGCCCGGGCCCACCGGCAGCAGTCCTCGACGAACTCCCGGGCCGCCGTCCGATCGGCCGACGTGTAGAACAGGTCCGTCCCCAGCCGCAGCCGCCGGCTGACCGCCCGGTACGCCGACGCGTAGGTCCACCCGACCCGCCGGCTCTTCTCGGCGACGGATACGGGGTGTTCATCACAGATCCAACGAATTTGGTACGGCAAAAAGTACCCGCGCAAGCCCGATGGGGTGGCGGTCACGGGGGCGGCCTTGGCGGAGGCGGCCTTCGGGGAGACGGTCTTGATCGGAGCAGCGTCGGTTGTAGCAGTTACGACCGGTCGGGTCGGGGTCGCGACAGTCGGCCCGGGGGTCGACGGGATCGGGGACGCGGAAAGGGGGGTCGTGGTGACGGGGGGCATGGGGGCGGTCCTGCCGGTAGGGGATCCGGGACGCCGAATGAATTGTCGCCGCGGCCGCCGCGAGGGAACGCGGACGTCGGCACGGCTCGCGCCGGCGCGCCTGTGGCACCCGCCGCCGAGGACCCCGCCGCCGCCGGGCCGATGACGTTCGTCGTCATCGGCCCGGCCAGCCCTGCGAAGTCCCTGCGCGGCGGCGGGTGCGATGCGCCCCCGATCCCTGGTCGCGGCCGTTCCTACCACGGCACGACTCGGATGCTACGGGGCGCTCGACACACGCGGCACACCGGGCCCGCCCCGAAGCCGCCGGGTTGTTGGCGGCCGCGGGTCGAAGTCTCGTTGTCGTCCGGACGTCACCACAACGCCGAACGACATACCGAACATATTACAAACATTTCTCGGGGTGACAACCGAAAAATCTGCGGCCGCCGTGGGACCCGTATGCGCGCCGTCACGGCGAGACGGCGACGCGGGCGAAGGGCGTGTGGTAGAAATTCGCGGCGACCGCTGGCAAGTGGCGGGCGGGCTGGTAACCCCGCCCCTCCGGCCCCCTCTCCCTCCGGGAGAGGGTTGGAGTGAGGGTGAACGTTGAGGCGGCACCGAGCTCGCGGACCCGCCGGGCTCGATAGCGCGAGGCCCGTTTGACGTTCACCCTCACCCGCCGGGGCTTCGCCCCCAACGGCCTCTCCCGGTGGGAGAGGTAAGAGCACCACCTCGTCGCCGCATCACTCCCACTTCAATCAACCCCTGACAGGAGCCCGCACCGATGCCGATCCACCTGCCGCCACTCTCCCGCCGCCGGTTCCTTGCGTCGTCCGCCGCCGCCGCAGCCGGGCTCCTATTGCCCGGCCGGTCGTGGGGGGCCGACGCCCTCGCCCCGGCCGGCGGGACGCCGGTCGACCCGGACCGGCTCGCGCTGCTGTCGGACATCCACGTGGCGGCCGACCCGGCGGCGGTCAACCGCGGGGTGAACATGGCCGACCACCTCGCCGCCGCCGTCCGGGCTGTGCTGGACGGGCCGGCCCGCCCGGCCGGGCTGCTGGTCAACGGCGACCTGGCGTACAACGCCGGGCTGCCCGGGGACTACGCGACCGTCCTGGCCGGGCTGGCCCCGGTCCGGGCGGCCGGCGTCCCGGTCCACCTGACGCTCGGGAACCACGACGACCGGGCGAACTTCTTCCGGGCCCTGG
>JAQGHJ010000902.1 GCA_028288905.1 Phycisphaerales bacterium
TTCGACAAGGTGAAGTACCTGTCCTCGCAGGCAGTCGGCATCGTGCTGACGCTGAATAAAAAGCTGTCCCAGTTCCCGGGCTCGTCCCTCGTCCTGTGCGGCGTCGGCCCGCAGCTGATGCAGCTGTTGAAGATCACCCGCCTCGACAAGATCCTCACCATCAAGCCGACGCAGGCGGAGGCTTTTGCGCACCGGTGATCCGCTTTCCGAGCGCCAACGCGTGGAACGGGCGAAGCGATTCATAGCGAATCGCCTTACCCATAGTTCGCCACAACAAGATCTCGCCGCGGTTCTCTGAACGTTCAGGCGTAGTTGAAATGCGGGCCGCGGCCACGCAATACTGTCGGCGTGAGCGTCGCGACTCCTCCCGCATCTTGGGCTTGCGTTCCCACCATCGGGTCCGCGGCACCCGATTTCCTGCTGCCCCGGCACGACGGCGGCACCCTCCGCCTGCACGACTGCCTGTCGCCCTCCGGCGTGGTCCTCGTCTTCTTCCGCGGGCACTGGTGCCCGTACTGCCGCCGGTACCTCGGGAAGCTCCGCGACCACGCGGGGCGGATCCGCGCCGGCGGGACGCAGCTGGTCGCCGTGAGCCCGGAGCCGCCGACCACGGCCGCGGCCTTGGTGGCAGACCTGGAGCTAGGGTTTCCGGTGCTCAGCGATGCCGGCGCCGTAGTGATCGACCGGTACGGCACCCGCAACGGGTTTGCCGGGGCCCCCGCGATGCTCCCGCACCCCAGCGTTTTCGTGATCGACCGCGACGGCGTCGTCCGGTTTCGCAGCGTCGACCGGAACTACAAGAAACGGACGACCGTGCGGACGATCCTCGCCGAGGTGGCTGAGATGACGGGGCAAGTGCTGCCGACGCCGTGACCGGCGTCGGCGGACGTTCGGGGGCCTGCGGTCAGTTCAAGTCGTAGTAACGGTTGTCCGGCGAGAGGAACCCCGTGCCGGCCGCGACGTTCGCCGCATCAGCCGGCTTTCCGGTGAATCGGTCGGCCAATGATTCGGCGTGCCCGTCGCAGAACGCGGCGTTCGTCCGGCCTAAGTGGCGGTACCCCTGCGTGCCGGCGTACCGGCCGGCGAACGTTGCGTCCCCCGGGTTGGCAAACGGGGCCCGCATGAACTTGTTCGCCCCGCCGGCCCACTGGCCGTCGCCGAACAGGGCAGTGCCGGCCGGGTCGCGGACGGCCGTCGCCTTCGCCGGGGCGGGGACGGCCTCGTACTGGCCGTGGCCGACGTAGCTCGTGTTGTAGTTGTACCCCGTGTACGGGTCGTCGGCGTAGTTGGCCGAACCCGCGAACGACGGGCACTGTTGCACCCGTTCGGCCCCCCGCGCCTCCCACAGCAGGCCCGCCACTACCTCGGTCGGCCGCCCCGGGCCGTAGATCGTCGTCAGGTCCCACGCGTACGAGTACGTGTCGGTGCCGTGGGTCGCGTCGTAGTACGCAATTGGGTAGTACCCGCGGTAGGTGCCGACGTACGCCTGGGCCGCCGTCGCCATTTGGCGGAGGTTGCTGAGGCACTGGGTCGACTTGGCGAGTTCGCGGGCCCGGCCGAGCGTCGGCAGGAGGACGCCGATCAGCACCGCGATGATGCCGAGCACCACGAGCAGCTCGACGAGCGTGAACGCGCGACGGGCGGGCGGGGGTGCCACGAAGGCTCCGTGTCGCATCGACCCTCCTTCCCATGATCGCGAGGAGCGGACCGGACGAAACGGCTCTGCCGTGTGACAGGCTGTGCCGGCCGACGAGCGACGTCCCATTCAAACAGTGGGCCGCCGTCGCCCCAACAGCCCGGCCGCGGCGGCGGTCGCCAGCAGTCCGACCGCCGTCGGCTCCGGGACCGGCCGGACGTCGGCGATCGCGTCGATCTCGCCGCCGGCGAAGTCCGTCAGCCCCTCGATCCGGACGAACTGGATCGATGCGAAACCTGACTCCGCCAAGTCGAACCCGGTCCCGCCGGCCGAGCCGGCGTAGACGGTGTCCAGCACCGTTGCGGCGGACTTGCCCGCGACCGTTGACGCCAGCGCCGGGTCGACCGGCAGCGTCGGGTCGGTCTCGGTGTCGGTCCACGTCGCCGCGGCGGTGTTCCACACGTAGCCGTTCGTCGGATAGGTGCCGTCGGCGTACGGGCCGTTGTCGTACCGGTACCAGGAGACTCCGTCCGGGCTGACCGAAACCTTTGTCGGTTCGGCGAACGAGGTCCCGTTGAGCGTGAACGCGTTCAGGTTCGTCGCGTCGCTCGTGAACCCGCCGCCCCCGGTCCCGCCGTAGGCGGCGTTCCCGAACACGATCAGGTCGACGCCGAACGGGTTCCGCGGGTCGTTCGTCACCGGCCGGCCCATCCGGACGGTCACGCTGCTGCCTTGGGCGACGGTGGTGAGCAGCTTCTCGCCGGCCGTGCCGACGTTGTACGGGGCCTCGTTCAGCTTGGCGCGGTGGTAGTCGGGGCTGGCGGTCGACCCGGCGTTGAACCGGAGCGTCGGGCGGCCGAGGACCGCCTGCGGGTCGTCGTACAGCCCGGTGGCGGGCAGACCGGTCGAGGACACGACGGCGACGGCGAAATCGTTTGGGTCGTACGCGTACGCCGCCCGGGCCGCCGCCGGGACGACGAGGGCGGTGCCGGCCGCGGCGACCGCCGCCGCGCCGGTCACTGCCACCGATCGCCGCTGACGTTGTCGACTTCGCCG
>JAQGHJ010000935.1 GCA_028288905.1 Phycisphaerales bacterium
ACGCCAGGGACGCGGCGAGGAAGGCGGAAGGACGCCCGCGGCCGGGGCGAGGGGCGGGTCGGCGGGCGGCGGTGACGACGGGCATGAATGACGGTCCTGACGCGCGGGGCTCCCCAGTCACCTTACCGCGGACCACCCCCTCGTGTCGGCGCGGACAAACCCGTTCCCCATGTGTGCGGCGGTCCGGATAACAAGCCGCTGCAGACAGTGGCTTCCGGCTGCGACGAACACAACAAGCCGCGGGCGCAGCGAAGCGGAGCCTCGGATTTCTCGTCACTTCCGTGAGAATGACAAGGACCCGGGGCTCCGCTTCGCTGCGCCCGCGGCTTGTTTACATTTCTCGGGACTGGGGCTCGGCGCGCCGAGCCCCGGTCGGGAGGTGGGTGCCGGACGTCACCCGTTCGGACCTCACCAGTTCCAGTCCAGCCCGCCCTTGAGCTCGGCCCGCTTCTTCTCCTTCTTGGCTGCGTCCTTCTTGGCGGCGGCGGCCTCCTGCGGCGTCGGCGGGGTGACCGGGGCGGGGGCCGGCTCGTTCGCCCGCCGGATCGACAACGCCATCCGCCGGCTCGCCGGGTCCACCTCCAGCACCCGGGCCTGCACCTCTTGCCCGGCCTTGACCACGTCCCCGGTCGCCTTCACCCGGTGGGCGGCCAGTTCACTGATGTGCGCCAGCCCCTCCAGCCCCGGCTCGACCTCGATGAACGCCCCGAAGTCCGCCACCCGCGTCACCTTGCCGGTGATGATCGAGTTGACGGCGTACTTGTCCTTCGCTTCCTTCCAGGGGTCGGGGCCGGCGGCCTTGAGGCTGAACGTCAGCTTCCGCGTCGCCGGGTCCAGCCGGATCACGGTCAGCTTGATCGTGTCCCCGACCTTCACGACGTCCGACGGGTGGCGGATCCGCTGGTAGCTGATCTCGCTGACCGGCAGCAGCCCCTCGATCCCCTCCTCGACCTCAATGAACGCGCCGAAGTTCTCGACCTTCGCCACCCGCCCCGTCACCTGCGACCCGACCGCGTACCGGTTCTCGATGCCGGTCCACGGGTCGGGCATCGCGCCCTTGAGGCTCAGCCCGATCTTGCCGGTCTCGGGGTCGATCTTCAGGATTTTGACGTCGACGACGTCCCCCTCCTTCACGAAGTCCGAGGGCTTCACGCCCCGCCGGTGGCTCATCTCCGAGACGTGGATCAGCCCGTCGGCCCCGCCGAGGTCGACGAACGCGCCGAAGTCCATCACGCTCCGGACCGTGCCCTTGCGCATCTGGCCGGCCTCGAGCTCCTTGAGGAGCTTCTTCTTCGACTCCTCCTTCTCCCGCTCGAGGATGTTCCGGCGGGACAGGACCATGTTCTTGGCCGCCCGCTCGAACTTAGTCACCTCGGCCTGCATCCGCTGCCCGAGGAACGTGCTGATGTCCTTCTGGAAGTACAGGTCGATCTGCCCGGCCGGCATGAACGCCCGCATGCCCTTGACGTCCAGCTCCAGCCCGCCTTTGTTCATGCCGGTGACGGTGCCCTCGACGATCTGCCCGAGCTCGAGGTTCTCCCAGTTCACGCCGGACGCGGCCGCGCCCTTGACGCTCAGCAGGACCATCCCCTCGCCGACGTCGTACCGGTCGACGAGGAAGTCCTGCTCCTGCCCGACGACCGGCTCCTCGGCGAACTGGACGAGCGGGACCACGCCCTCGCTCTTGCCGCCGAGCTCGACGAACGCGTTGTCCTTGTCGATCGACACGATCGTGCCGCGGCGGACCTGCTTGCCGCCGATCTCCGTCGGCCCGTCGGCCGCCTGCGGCGACACCGGCTGCGGCTTGTCGAACCCGTACAGGTCGTCCACGGCCACGCCGGTCAATGCCGCCTCGACCTCCTGGTCGAACGCGGTCTGATCCGGGCGGAACTTCGCCTTGTACGGGTCTGCCTTGACTTCCTCAGCCATCGAACACTCCACAAAGGTTGCCACCGGACGCGAATACGCCGGAAATGTTAACGGTCCGGCGGCGGCGGGGGAAGATTCGCGAAGGGGTGGAATGCGGAAATATGGTGGTCGGAAGCCGGGCACCGGCGGACCTTGGGCCTCCGCCTTTGACCGCCCCTCCCTCTCCCGGTCCAATCCCCGCCATGCCCTCCCCCGCCGCCGACCCGCCGCAGGCGTATGCCGCCCTTGTGACCGAGCTCCGCGAGGTGTCGCTCCTCGGGTCGGTCGGAGCGGTGCTGAGCTGGGACGAGCAGACGTACATGCCGCCGGGGGCGGCCGGGCACCGGGCGGACCAGTCGGCCCTCGTGTCCCGGCTCGTGCACGAGCGGTTCACGAGCCCGCGGGTTGGGGAACTGCTGGCGGCCGTCGAGGCGTCCGGGCTCGTCGCCGACCCGGCGTCGGACGCGGCCGTCAATGCCCGGGTCGCCCGGCGGGACTACGACCGGGCGACGAAGCTGCCGACCGCCCTCGTCGAGGAGATGACCCGAACCGAGGTGCTGGCCCAGCAGGCGTGGTCCGACGCCAAGAAGCGGGACGACTACGCCGCCTTCCGCCCTTGGCTGGACAAGACGCTGGGGCTGAAGCGGCAGGAGTGCGCGTGCGTCGGGTACGCCGACGACATGTACGACGCGCTGCTCGACCAGTACGAGCCGGGCGAGACGGCCGCCGGCGTCCGGGCGACGTTCGACGCCCTCCGCGGGCCGCTCGTGGACCTGGTCGGGCGGATCGTCGACTCCGGCAAAGCCGCCCCGCTGCACTTGCTGCACCGGCACTACCCGGCCGACGCCCAACGGCGCTTCTCAGCGGACACGGCCAAGGCGGTGGGGTTCGACTTCGCCCGCGGGCGGCTCGACGCGTCGGCCCACCCGTTCAGCACCCAACTGGGCAAGGGCGACGTCCGCATAACCACCCGGTACGACGAGGCCGACGTCGGCAACGCGTTCTTCAGCACCCTGCACGAGGTCGGGCACGCCCTGTACAACCAGGGGCTGCCGCCGGATCACCACGGCACGCCCCGCGGGCGGGACGTGTCGCTCGGCATCCACGAGAGCCAGAGCCGGCTGTGGGAGAACCTCGTGGGCCGCAGCCGGGCGTTCTGGCGGTTCTTCCTGCCGAAGGCGAAGGAGGCGTTCCCGCAGGCCCTCGGCGGCGTGTCGGAGGACGACTTCTGGCGGGCGGTGAACGACGTCCGCCCGAGCCTGATCCGGACCGAGGCCGACGAGGCCACCTACAACCTGCACGTGCTGCTGC
>JAQGHJ010000010.1 GCA_028288905.1 Phycisphaerales bacterium
CACACTTCAGCCTTCACACTTCAGACTTTCCTCAGCTCGCCCGCGCCGCCGGCCGCCGTTCGGCCGCCATGCGTAGCAGGGTCGCCGCCACGTCCTGGATGGGGACGACCGCCTCGGCCGCCCCGCACTTGACCGCCTCGCCGGGCATGCCGAACACGACGCACGTCGCCTCGTCCTGGGCGAGCGTGCGGGCCCCGGCCCGCCGCATGGACAGCAGCCCGGCCGCCCCGTCCGCCCCCATCCCGGTCAGGATGCCGCCGACCGCGTTCGCCCCGGCGTACTTCGCCACGGACTCGAACAGCATCTCGACGCTCGGCTTCTGGTGGTGGACGTCGGGCCCGTCCCTCACCTGCACGTGGTAGCGAGCCCCGCTCCGCCGCAGCAGCGTGTGAAACCCGCCCGGGGCGATCAGCACCCGGCCCGGAATCACGGCGTCGCCGTCGACCGCCTCCCGCACTTCGACCCGGCACGTCTCGTTCAGCCGGCGGGCGAATGACGCGGTGAACTTCTCCGGCATGTGCTGCACGACCACCACGCCGGGCGCGGACGGGGGCAGCGCGGTCAACACCGTGGTCAGCGCCTGCACGCCGCCGGTCGACGCGCCGAGGGCGATGACGACGTCCGTCGTCGCCGTCATGGCGGCGACGGCCGGCACCCGCGCGGCCGCACCGCGGCCGCCCACGGGCGCGCCCGGTCCGGCCACGGGGACCGCGAACACCTTCGCCCGGGCGGCCGACTTCACCTTCGCCCCGAGCACGGCCGCCAGCTGCCCGACCGCGTACGCCGACCCGGGCTTGGCCAGCACCTCGACGGCCCCGGCGGCCATCGCCTCGACGGCCGTGTCCGTGCCGGCCGCCGTCAGAGAGCTCAGGACGATGACCGGCAGCGGGTGGGCCGCCATCAGCTTGCGGAGGAACGTGATCCCGTCCATCCGCGGCATCTCGACGTCGAGCGTGACCACGTCCGGCCGCAGTTCGACGATCTTGTCCCGGGCGACGTACGGGTCCGGCGCGGTCCCGACGACCTCGATCCCCGGGTCCTTCGACAGCTCGCGGACGAGCAGTTGGCGCACGACCGCCGAGTCGTCGACGATGAGCACCCGCACGCGGGCGGCGGGGGAGGGCGGCTGAAGCAGCATGGGGCGTTCCTATCGGCGGAGCGGGTCGTGGTGGCGGACCGGCGGCGGCGTCGGGACTACTACGCCCCGACGACCACCCGGGCCACGACCACGTGCCCCTCGGCGTCGAGCGCGCCCGCCCGCGGGTCGGCGGCCACGGCCCGCCAGTCAGCCGGCGTCGCCGGTCGGACGGTCGGCAGGCCCATGGTCGTCCCGGACAGCTCGGCCTCGCCGAGCCGGGCCAGCAGCGCGCCGCCGGTGACGTTCATCAGCTCCCGGGCGGCGTCCGCCTGACCGTCGGCCGCGGCCGGGTCGCCCGGGTCGACGCACAGCAGGTTCGCCGCCAGCACCGCCGCCAGGGCGGTCGGGAAGACGAGCTCCAGCCGGCCGCTCACCGCACCGGCGAACGGCAGCCCGCAGTACAACAGGTCCGCGCCCGCCGGCGGGCTCGCCGGCAGCTCGGCCGGCCCCGCCAGGACGAACGCGAACGCCTCCAGCGACCCGGCGACCAGTTCGTCGACGCCCGCCGTCAGCACCGCCGTGGCGCAAGGCGCGGCCGTCGCTCGTTCGCCCGCTTCGATGGTTCTCGTCATTGCCCGCCTCCCAAGAAGTGGTGGATCACGTCCCGCACCTGCTCCGGCCGGAACGGCTTGCGGACGTACCCCCGCACCCCGCCGGCCTTGAGCGCCTCGATCCGCCCGGCGCTCGGCTCGGCCGAGATGACGACGATCGGGATGTCCCGAGTTGCCGGGTCGCCGTGCAGGATGCCGGCCAGCTCCACCCCGCCCATCCCAGGCATGTGTAGGTCGAGCAGCACCAGGTCCACCTTTCGGGACCGGATGACGCCGAGGGCGGCGTTCCCGTCGCCCGCCTCGAAGACGTCCCCGACGGCCGCCCCGGACAGGGCGATCGTCCGCTTGACGACGGCCCGGGTGGTGGCCGAGTCGTCGACGACGAGGATGTTGTGCGTGGTGGGTTCCATCGGGGCTCGCGGGTTGATGAGGTGCGTTCGCGTACCGCGGTGGCTGGCTGAACTCGTCACGCCGCGTTCTGCCGACATTTCGGCCCGACCGGCGTTCCGCCACCGTGCTTCTGCTTCCGGCTTTTGCCTACCGTCAACTACTTACTACTTAGAGCGTCGTAGTAACCGTCCCGGTGCGGAGTGACACTTGGCCGTCGGCGACGCCGACGTACATCGTCCGCGGGCTCGACCCGCCGACCGCCTCGGCCGCCACCATCAGCCCGTGTTGCCACAGCGCCTTGCGGACGGCGGCGTGGTTCCGCTTGCCGATGCTGAACACCCCGCCGTCGTCGAACATCTGAGCCCCGCCGGCCAGCCGCACCTGCAGCCGCCGGGGGGACGCCCCGCGGGCGGCCATCAGTTTCATCAGGTGTGCCAGCCCGGTGTCGGCGTACATCGCGGGGCGGCCGGCCGCCTTTGCCGGGTCCATCGTCCCGGTCGGGAGCTGACAGTGCAGCAGCCCGGCCACCCGGGCGGCCGGGTCGTACACCGCGACCCCGATGCACGACCCGAGGGAGTACGTGACCAACGTATCGGCCGGGTCGGCCGACACCTTGGCGTCCGAGATGTCCACGATCGTTTGCACGCGCCACGTCCCTCCGCCGCTCCCGGCGTCGCAGGCCTACCGGGCCGGTCCCCACGCGGGACCCGGCTCCGCCCTCGATCCCGGCCGGGCTAGGGCCGGGCGTAGATCGTCGGCTGCACGTACCGGAACCGGTGCGCCACCCCGGTCAGCGACTCCGAGTGCCCGGTGAACAGCAGCCCGCCCGGCTCCAGGCAGTCGTAGAACCGCCCGACCAGCCGCTCCTGCGTCGGCTTGTCGAAGTAGATCATCACGTTCCGGCAGAAGATGAACTGGAACGGCCCGGCGAACGGCCACGCACCGGTCAGGTTCAGGTGCCGGAACCGGATCGCGTCCCGCACCTCCGGCACGACCTTGAACGCCGCCCGCCCGCCCTGCCGCTCGGGCCGCAGGTACCGGGCCCGCTTGTCCGGCGGGACCGACCGCACCCGTGCCTCGTCGTACACCCCCGCCTCGGCCGTCCGCAGCACCCGGGTGCAGATGTCGGTCGCCAGGATCTTCAGGTCGACGGACCCGGCCTTGGGGCCCAGCGCGTCCAGCAGCGTCATCGCGAGCGAGTACGGTTCTTCACCAGTCGAGCACGCAGCGCTCCACGCCCGCACCCGCGCCCCGCCCGCCGCCCCGCGGCGGCGGGCGAGCATCCCCGGCACGCCGTGGTCCGCCAGGTACCGGAAGTGGTCGTCCTCCCGGAAGAAGCTCGTCAGGTTCGTGCTGATCGCGTCGATCAGTTCGGTGAACTCGCTGCCGCCCGGGTCGGCCTGCACGTGGTCGAGGTACGCCGTCACCGTCCCGAACCGCCCGGCCCGCAGCCGCTTGGCAAGTCGGGCCTGGACGAGGGACATCTTCCCGTCGTTCAGGCTGATCCCGCAGTGGCGGTGAACCAGCTCGCTGACCCGGCGGAACTCGGCCGGCGTGATCTCGCACTCGTCCCGCACCAGCATGCGCCCCGCCTTTTGGGTTGGTCTTGGTCGTCGGCTCACCCGCCGGCACACGCCCGGGGCACGTCCCGTCTTCGGCCGCCGAGTCGGCAAAGTTGAGCCGCTCCAATGGGCGAGCAGACCCGCTCGGTTTCCCCTGGTGACGTGGGCGACCGGCGGCGGGGACGTCCGAGAACGCGTCGGGAGGGCGGCGGGCCGCCGCGGCCAAAAGTTGCGGACCGCCCCAACCGAAATATCCGTTGCCGTCGTTACTTCCTCGCGCCCGGACAAGATCCGCTTCCGGACGCCTTCACCCACGCCCCGGCCGACACCATGGATAGCAGCCCGAACGACGACCGCCGACAGAAGCTGGCCACCCTGGCCGACGACGCCGCCCGCCACGCGGTGCTGTCGGACCCGGACGACCTGCCCGGGCTGTCGGCCCTGCACGACGCGCTAACGGGCATCCGGGCGTGCGCCGACGAGGCGTCCGCCGGCGGGGCCGCCTCGGGGTCCGGCGACGGGGTCGGGGGCCTGGCCGCGGCGGCCGGGCGGGCGGTCGAGCTCATCATGCTCCGCGAGGTGGAAGACGCCTCCGCCGCCCTGGCGGCGGTGGGCAAGTCCGTGGCCG
>JAQGHJ010000014.1 GCA_028288905.1 Phycisphaerales bacterium
GACCGGTCCGGGTCGGCGTACGCCGGCGTGCCGCCCGCCCCGCCGACCGCCCCGCCGTCGCTCGCGGCCAGCGACCGGCCCTCGATCTTCAGCACCTTCTCGTCGCCCGCGCCGTCGTACCGGTTCCCGGTCCACCGCTCGGCCGACCCGTCCACCGCCGCCGGGTGGTCGACCATCGTCCCGCTCACCCTGGAGAACTCGTTCCGCTTCACCACGAGCCCGCTGTACCCGTTCGTCCCCGCGGCGTTCGGCCGCATCGACGACTGCATGCTCAGCCCGGCCGCCCAATCGCGGACGATGTTCCCCTGCAACGTCAGGTCCCGCAGCCCGGCGGCCTGCTCGGCGTCCCCCTTGCCCTGCCCGACGACCAGCGACAGGGCGGCGAACCCGCCGGCGTCCCACGGGCCGTTGCCGTCCGACCCCGCCGCGCCGGCGTTTGAGAACACGTTGTTGCTGAAAACGGTCGGGCCGCCCGCCCGCGTGTTGGCGATCTCGGCCCCGATCCCCCGCACCTGCCCCGCCAGCCGGCGGGTGCCGAGGAACACGTTTCCGTTCACGGTCCCACTCACCCCGCCCGGCGTCGGTCCGCTGTCCCCTCGGACCAGCCCGTAGTCGAGGTGGATCGGGTTGGCGACGAACAGGTTGTCCAGCACGTCCCCGCCGCTCCGGGCCTGCAGCCCGGTGCTGGCGGCGTCGGCGAACACGTTCCCGCGGACGACGATGCCGCTCGTGCTCGACGTGAGGTAGACGTCGTGGTTGAACACGGTCGCCCGCCCCGCGCCGACGGCCGTCACGGCCGGGCTCTCGCTCCAGCCGTTGTGGTCGAACACGTTCTGCTCGAGCAGCAGCCCGGCCACGTCGTGGGCGAAGAACCCCTGGGAGTGGATGCCGTCGTCGGCGTACGCGTCGACGACCACGTTCCGGCGGAACCGCACGTCCGTCAGCGACCCGAGCCCGCCCTGGACGGCCACGTTCGTCGAGAAGGCCTCGACCGCGCAGTCCTCGACCAGCAGGTCGGTCCCGCCGGCGTACAGCTGGACGCCGTACGAGCCGTTCGCGACGGCGGCCGGGTCGAAGTCGGCCGCGGCCGGGTCGCGGTTGGCGGCGGCGAACCGGATGCCCTGCACCACAACGTGCGACACCAGCGGGGACGACGACAGCCCGGTCATGAACCCGGCTGCCGACCCCGTCGGGGTGACCGAGGGCCGGGGGCCGTCGCCGTACGCCCCGATCACCATCGGCTCGTCGGCCGACGCCCCGCTCTTGCGCCAGCCCGGCAGGCCGCTCCGCCACGTGTCGCCCCGCTTGAGCAGGAGCTGGTCGCCGGTGCCGTCGCGGAGCCGGTCGGCCCCGGCCGACAGGCTGCGGACCGGATGGTCGGCGGACAGCCCGTCGTTGTCGTCCGACCCGGCCGAGCTGCTGACGTACACGACCCGATCGCCCCGCTCGGGCGTGACGACGGTGTACCCGGCCGCGTCGAGCACGACAGTCATCAACTGCCGCGACTCCAGCGCCTCGGCCGAGCTCAAGAGCGAGGGAAAGGGACGGCTTGCAGCCGCCGCCGGGGCCGATCGGAACAACTTCGGCACTCCGCCTCCGCCGGCGACCGCGGGGCCGCCGGAACCGTGAAACCCAGTCGCATGCGCGGGCGAACGCCGCCGGCCGAGGGGTGGCCGGCGTAAAGGAGTTGTACGGGCGAGGCGAAGGAGGGTTCGGCTCGCGGCCACTATCGAGGCGGATTCGGCATGCCCTCTGAAGCCGTGGGAACCCGTTGACCGGCGACGCCGCAAGCGACGGATATCAAGTGTTCAGGAGGCCAACTTTTCCCGGCTCCTGTGGCATAAACATCCCGCACATGCTGACGCGAGAGCTCGGAGGCCCGCCCGGACGGTCCCAACCCTTCAACCCTAGCGAGCCCGGGCATGGGCGTCCCCGCCCATGCCTAGAGCACAACTCGCGATGACGCTCGGTACGGTTCGCCCCCGCCCAGTTGCGGTCACCCCTTCAGGTCGAACCCCACCGTCTGCTTGCCGGCCGGGGCCTCAACCTCGGCCCAGAACTTCGCCCCGGCCGGCATCGGGCTCGGCACCTCGAGATGGGTGTGCCAGTTGTCGGCCGACACCTCCGCAGCCTTAGCCTTGACCGACTCGGCACCCGCCTCGGTCCCGACCCAGAACCGGACGGCCGTCGGCTTCCCGCCGGCCGGGTAGCCGGTCACCTTCAGGTCGAACGCCCCCTCCCCGCCCGCTTTCACCGGCTCGTCCTGGACCGCCGAGAACGTGAGCCCGCCCTGGGTCTTCTCCCCGAGCGGCTTGGCGTCGGCGTGGTGCTCGGCCCCGGTCGTGCCGTCCGCCGGCACGGTGGCTGAGCCGTGGCCGGGCCCGTCGTCCGGCGAGTGCCCGCCGGCGGTCGGCTTGGCGGCCGGGGCGGGGGCGGTCGTCGCGCGGTCGTCCTTGCAACCGGCGGAGCCCAGGGCGAGGCCGGCGGCGAGGGCGAGGCTTAGCGTGGTTGCGATGGTGGGATGCGTCATGGTCGGTGCTCCTCTAGGTAAAACGGCCCGGGCGACCCGGACGGGATGTCAGTGACACGGGGTTCTAACTGCGTTGTTTAAAACACCGCCGGCGGCCCTCCGGTCCCCTCTCCCGGTAGTCCGGGAGAGGGTTAGGGTGAGGGTCTTGTCGCGCGGTGGGGCCGGGTCTTCAACACGGGCCGCCGCCGCGAGGAACCCTCACCCCAGCCCTCTCCCGGCGTACCGGGAGAGGGGGCCGGAGGCGGTCACGTTCCTCCGGACACAGCAGCATCCCGTTCCGGCGGCCGGCACGGCCGGCCCTACGAAGCCGCGGCCTCGGTCGGCACCGCCCGCTCGCCCCGGCCGAGGCGGAAGACGATCGCGTACCCGGCCGGGACGACGATCAGGTTCAGGAACGTGCTCGTGACCAGCCCGCCGAGCACGACGATGGCCAGTGGGGCCAGCAGCTCGCCGCCGGGCTCGTGCCCGGCGAGCGCCAGCGGGACCAGCCCGAGGACGGCCGCCAGCGCGGTCATCAGGATCGGCACGAGCCGCTCGGTCGACCCCCGCACGATCGCCGTCCGCAGCGGCTCGCCGGCGCGGGTCAGGCCGGCGTAGTGGTCGACGAGCAGGATGCCGTTCCGCACCGCGATGCCGAACAGCGTGACGAACCCGACGAGGCTGGCGATCGACAGCACCGGGGCCTGATACCGCCCGACGCCGAACAACCCCAGCGTGTTCCGCCACACACCCGGCGACTCGGTCAGGTAGACGGCCGCGATGCCGCCGACGAGGGCCAGCGGCAGGTTCACCATCACCAGCAGGGCCGCCCGCCACGTCTTCAGCGCGGCGTACAGCAGTCCGAGGATGACGACGACCACGCCCGCCCCGATGCCGTAGATCGTCCGGGCGGCCGACTGCTGAGCCTCGAACTGCCCGCCGTACGCGGCCGACAGCTTGTGCCGGGCGACGATCGGGTCGACCTTCGCCCGCACCTGCTCGACGAGGTGCCCGAGGTTGTGCCCGGCGGCGACGTTGGCGGACACGACAGCCTTCCGCCGGCCGTTCTCCCGCTGGACTGCCATCGCCGTCTCCTCCCGCCCGACGTCGGCCACGTCGGCCAGCCGGGCGTGCGCCCCGCCGGCCCCGCCCGGGCCGGCGGGGCCGCGGAGGATCAGCGCCCGGACGTCGTCGACCGTTTGCCGCTCGTCCGGGTGCAGCCGGACGACGAGGTCGTACCGCCGCGGGCCGTCGTTCACCTCGGCCGCCACCACCCCGGCCAGCGCCGCCTGCACCTGGGCGGCCGCGTCGGCCGGCGTCAGCCCGAACCGGGCCAGGTCCTCGTGCCGGTACCGGATCGGCAGCGACTGGATCATCGCCTCCCGGTTGCCTTGGACGTCGCGGGCCCCAGGCAGTTCCTTCATCGCCGCCTCGACCTCGCGGGCGGCCTGCCGGAGCGTCGGCAGGTCGTCGCCGTACACGTTCACCGCGACGGCGGCCGGCGTCCCGGAGAGGACGTGGCTGAGCCGGTGCTCGATCGGCTGCCCGGTCTCGCCGGTGACGCCGGGGATGGCCCCGAGGATCGCGTCGATGCCCGGCAGCACGTCGTCCCGGCGGACGCCGGGGAGCAGCGACACCTCGATCTCGCTGCGGCTCGGCGGCTCGGCGTGCGTGTCCCGCTCGGCCCGCCCGGTCCGGCGGACAACGCCGCGGACGCCCGGCAAGGCCACCAGCTTCGCGTCCACCGCCCGCCCGAGCCGGTCGCTCTCCGCCAGGCTCGTGCCGGGTGGGGCGTTGACGAACACGGTGATGGTCCCCTCGTTGAACCGGGGGAGGAACTCCGTGCCGAACGTGCTCGCCAGCAGCAGGCTGGCCCCGGTGAGCCCGACGGCGGCGGCCACGACCACCCACCGCCGCCGCAGGGCGGCCGCCAGGGCCGGGGCGTACGCCGCCTTGAGCCAGCGGACGAGGAACCCGTCGCCGTGCCCCGCCCCGCCGCCGGCCGAGCCCGCGCCGGCCGC
>JAQGHJ010000030.1 GCA_028288905.1 Phycisphaerales bacterium
GCGGCATCCGCCCGCCGCAGGGAGGCGTCCGCGGGCTGATGGAGGAGGTCGTCCGGTCGAGCGGGCTCGAGGCGCACCTGAAGAAGATCGGCGAGCAGGAGCAGGCCGAGCTGAAGAACGTCGAGGAATTAATCTCCGCCGCCGCCGAGTTCGACCGCGAGCAGCCGGAGGGGACGCTGATCGACTATCTCGCCCAGGTCAGCCTCGTCGCCGACGTCGACCACATGGGCAGCACCGAGGGGGCGGTCACCCTGATGACGCTGCACGCGGCCAAGGGGCTGGAGTTCCCGGTCGTGGCGATCATCGGGCTAGAGGATGGCATCCTGCCGCACAGCCGGGCCCGGGACAACCTCGACGAGCAGGAAGAGGAGCGGCGGCTGCTGTTCGTCGGCATCACCCGGGCCCGCCAGCGGCTGCTGATCGCCAAGGCCCAGGTGCGGACCGTGCGCGGCATGCGGGAGCGGACGATCACCAGCCCGTTCCTGAACGAGCTGCCGGACGAGCATGTCACCGTCACCGACCGCACCGGCATCGGCGACCTCGGCGGCGGTAGCGGGCGGGGCGGCGGCTACGGCACCTACGGCCGGGCCGGCGGGGCGGGGGACGACTTCCAGGCTCCGGACCGCGCGCTCGGCGGGTTCAAAAAGGGCCAACTCGTCCGCCACGCGAAGTTCGGCGTCGGCCGGATCGCCGAACTGACTGAATCCGGGTCGAACACCCGGGCCGTGATCGACTTTAACGCGTCTGGCCGCAAGACGCTCATCTTGGAGTACGCCCGGCTGGAAGCGGCTGGCTGATCCGGGGTTTCGTCGCCGCTACGTCAGCCTTCGCCGCTACGGCGGTCCGGACACACGCCACAGGTTTTCCGCCAGCTGATCGGCCCTCCCCGACCCGTCCGATAGCGTCGAAAAGTCCGGTTCGGCCGCCGGGAGCTCAGCGGGGCGGACGGCCAGTTCCGCGTTGTACCGCCGGACCCGCCGCCCCAGGGCGGCGGCTATCGCGACCAGCGCGCCGGCCGCGAGCAACTCGGCGATCACCCACCCGCCGATGCCCCCGGTCGCCAACCGTCGGCTGCCCGTCCACACGAATTGCCCACTCGCGAATGCCGCCGCCGCAGTGGCCGCAATCGCGTACGACCTCACCTGCAGCACCGCCCGTCGACCAGCCGCGAGCCGCCGGATGCGGGCCGCGTCAAGCGTGTCAGCGTCCGCGTCGACACCCAGGTCCGATGTCCAAGAGCCGCCGTCGTTGGCGGACGATGAGCCGTCTTCGGACCCGTCGTCCACCACGTGCCATGCGTGGTCTCCTGCCGTATCCGGCGCCGCGGCAGGAAGCCAGGCATTTGACGAACTGTCGCCGATGGTGCCCATCACGCAAAAGTATAGAGTCAACCACGAAAGGCGCGGACTAGTCGTTCAAATGCAGCATCCGGTCCGAAGCAGACTGAACTATTGGAAAGGAAAGAAACCTGGGTTGCTACGCGAAGCTGTAGAACTCACTCTAAAGGTGCCCACCTCTAACAAACGTCTAAGCTCACATCGTTTAGGCGTTTCTGTGCCCAATAATAAGGCGTCTACTGCTCCTGAATGCCTCCATTACGAGTGACTCAACCGTTACATCCGGTACATCCGGAACAATCGGTTGCCTAATCGGCCCACCCTGAGCAAAAGCTAGTGGTCCGTGTGAGTTGGCTCGCCCTTCGCAATGTAGTGTTCCTGACGCCCTGCCCAAACGGGCGTGGGGCGGCCAAAAGGTCGCCGGAGCACGACGATCAACTGTTGTGGTCCGAAACGCCCTACTTTCGACGCGTGCGCCGGGTGGATTCGCAGGGGGCGCTTCAGCCGTGCTCCGCGGGGACCGATGCCAGCGACGACACGGTCCACCGGCCCTTAGGCCGGGCGAGCCGCGGTCCGAACGCTGGCTGGACCGTGACACGTGATCTGCGGCCGGTGCGATCCGCCCCTTACGGGGCGGGGCGTCGTCCGTTCCGCCGAACGCCTGCAGGACTTGCCGCGGCCGGACGGAATTGGCTGCCGAAGTCAGCGAACAGTGTGGTGCGCCGCGTGGGGACCGCGCGAAAAGGGAAGGGTTGTATATGAAACCGGTGAACGGCGGCGGTGGCGGCGGTGCAGTGCCGGGGCGGCGGAAGTCGCTCGCCCGCACTCTCTGGCACGACCTGGAGAGCCTGCCGTCGGCGGACCAGATCGAACGGCTCGTCGCCCGAGAGGTCGCCCGCGCCGAGCGGAACGGCCTGCACTTCTCTCTCGCCCTGTTCCGCGTCCGCAAGGGCAAGCGGCTCGGGCGGAACGAGAAACGGCTGGCCCTGACCCTGCTACGCCGCAGTCGCCTGACCGACGAGGTCGGGTGGTTCGATGACAACCACCTGTGCGCGGTCCTGCCCGACACGTCGGCAGACGGGGCGCAGGTGTTCGCCGACGCCGTCTGCGACCAGGTCGCCCGCAAGGGCCCACGCCCGATCGCAGTCGTGTACGCATTCCCGCTGGAGCGGAACGGCGGGGCGGGCAGTTCCGGCGGCTCCGACACGCCGGCCCGGCGGGGCGGTGACGGAGGCCGCGGGGACGGCGGTCCTACCGAACGGTCGCCCACTGACGACCGGGCGTTCGCGGGGCGGCTCGGCGTCCGCCTCGCCGGCGTCGACCAAGCAATCCACGACGGCCGCCGTGGACCGGCGAACGATGACGCCGGCTTGTCCGAGGAGCCGAACCGTCCGGCCGAACCCCGGACCGAGCCAGGCGGCGAGACTCTCAATCGTGCCGGCCTAGTCGCCGTGGCTACGGCCGGCGGGCTGGCAGTGCTCGAGGCACCGGCCGCCGCCCGCGTCGCGTCGGCCAAGCCCGCGGCTTCGACGAGAACGGTAGCGGTGGCGGCCGCGTTGACGAACGGCGGCGGGGCGTCGACCCCGCTGCCGGATGTGCTGCCGATCCACGACCTGCTCGTCCGCCCGACGCCGGCGTGGAAGCGGGCGCTCGACGTGACCGTGGCGGCCGGGGCGATTGTCGTCTTGTCCCCGTTCATGCTCGCCGCCGCGGCCGCGATCAAGCTGACGAGCCCGGGCCCGGTCGTATTCACCCAGCGGCGGGCCGGCCTCGGCGGCCGCCCGTTCACGATCTACAAGTTCCGCACCATGCGGCCCGACGCCGAGGCCCAGAAGGCCGCCCTCCGCCGGCTCAGCGAGCAGGACGGGCCAGCCTTCAAGATGGCCAAGGACCCGCGGGTCACCCGGATCGGGGCGCTGCTCCGCAAGACGAGCCTCGACGAGCTGCCGCAGCTGTTCAACGTGCTCAAGGGCGACATGTCGCTCGTCGGTCCCCGCCCGCTCCCGCTCGACGAGCAGGGGGCGGCCGAGACGTGGCAGCAGCGGCGGCTGGACGTCGCCCCCGGCCTGACCTGCATCTGGCAGATCGAGGGCCGCAGCAGCGTCACGTTCGCCGAGTGGGTGCGGATGGACGTTGCCTACATGCGGCGGCGGACCGTCCTGCACGATCTGGCAATCCTGCTGAAGACCGTGCCGGCCGTCCTGCTCCGCCGTGGCGCGCGGTAACGGCGCTACCCGCCGGCGGGCCAGCCGTCGTCCCGGCCACCGGCCTCGGCCCGGCTCCGGCCGGCTGTATCTACTCCGATCGACGTAGTATCACTCGCCACCGACACCGGTGCGACACCGACCGGATGACCGCGATGACCCTTACACTGACCGCCCCCGCTCGCACCCCGTCGGCCGCCGGCCGCGCCGAGCCGACGCGCCCGCGCGTACGGTTCCCGGCCAAGGTCGAGCTGTTCAACGGCGTCCGGATGACCCCGACGACCTACCAGGAGGTGGTCGACGTCGTCCTTGCCGCCGCCGAGGCCCGCCAGCCGGCCATCGCGGCGTTCGCCGCCAACCACATCCTGGCAATGGCGGCGAAGGACCCGGCGTTCCGTGCCCGCATCAACGACTTCGACCTGGTGGCCCCGGACGGGCAGCCGGTCCGGTGGGCGATGAACTACTTCCACGGTGCCAGGCTGGCCGACCGGGTGTACGGCCCGAACCTAACGAAGCGCCTGTGCGCCGCCGCCGCCGAGCGGGGCGTGAGCATCTACCTGTTCGGCAGCACGCCGCCCGTGGTCGCGAAGCTGTCCGAGAACCTGCTGGCGATGTTCCCGAAACTGGTGATCGCCGGGGCCGAGAGCCCGCCGTTCCGCCAGCTGACGCCCGAGGAGGACGCGGCCGTCGTGAAGCGGGTGAACGACAGCGGGGCGGGGCTGCTGTTCATCGGGATCGGTGCCCCGAAGCAGGAGGACTTCGCCCACGCCCACCGGCACAGCATCCGGGCGGTCCAGCTGTGCGTCGGGGCGGCCTTCGACTTCCACGCCGGCGTGAAGGAAACGGCCCCGGCCTGGATGCAGAAGCGGGGCTTGGAGTGGCTGTACCGCTTCGTGAAGGAGCCGCGGCGGCTGTGGAAGCGGTACCTGGTGACGAACTCGCAGTACGCCACCCTGTTCGCCAAGCACGCGGTGCTGAAGGCGGTCGGGCGGTTCCCGGCCACGGCTGCCCGGGCGGAGTAAGGTCGCTGGGGCGGCAGCGATTGGGATCGGCGGCATCGGGACGGTCCGAGGACCGACCGCTATTCCTGCCGCCCCGCGGCCGTCGCGTTGAAGAGCAGGATCATCGCCAGCGACGCCGCCGACAGGACGGCGACCGCCGCGGTGGCGTGGGCGAGGTCGCCCTGCTCGTAATCGGCGTAGACGGAGATCGGCAGCGTCACCCGCCCCGGCTGCAAGCCGAACACCATTACGGTCGCCCCGAACTCTCCGAGGGCCCGGGCGAACGCCAGCACGACCCCGCTCGCCAGCCCCCGGCGGGCGAGCGGCACGCTCACGCGGCGGAACAGGTACCACCGGCCGGCACCGAGCAGCCGGGCCACGTCCTCCACTTCCCGCTCGACCGACGCGAACCCGGCCTTGGCAGGCAGGTAGAGCATCGGCAATGCCACGACGGTCGCGGCCAACACAGCTCCCTCGAACCGGAACACGACCGAGTACCCGCCCAGCCAAGGCGCGAGCCACCCGCGGGCTCCGAATACCGTCAGGATGGCGTACCCGACCACCGTCGGCGGGAGCACCATCGGCATTAGCACGAAGCCTTCAAGCAGGCTCCGGCCGACGAACCGCCGGCGGGCCAGCGCGTACGCGAGCGGGACGCCGACAACTGCCGTGACGGCCGTCGCGGCGGCGGCGATGCGGACGGACAGGAGCAGCGCCGACCATACGTCGCCGGCTTCCGCGCCGCTCACTTGCCCGCCGGGCGGGTGGCGGTCTCTTCGCCCGGCGGGCCGAAGCCTCGAGCCGTCCACGCCGTACGGGCCTGGGGGGACGACGACAGGTAGGCGAGGAACCGCTGGGCCGCCGCCGGCCGCTTCGTCGTCTTAACGACGACTCCCGGGTACACGATGGGTTCGTGCGTGCCGGCCGCCGCGGTCGCGACCACCCGAACCTTGTCCCCGACCGTCTTGGCGTCGGTCGCGTACACGACGCCGGCCGCCACCTCACCGCGCTCGACGTACGCGAGCACCTGCCGGACGTTCGTGCCGTAAACCAAACGCGGGGCCAGCGCGTCCGTCAGCTTCAGGGCGGCGAACACCTGCCGGGCGTATTGGCCAGCCGGAACCGTTTTCGGCTCGCCGGTCGCCACCCGCCCGCCCGCACGGTCGGCCAGGGCCGCGAAGCTCGCCGGCGCGTTCCTGCTCGCCGGAACGACCAGCACCAGCGTGTTGGTCGCCACGGTGCGGCGGGTGGCGGGGTCGACGATCCCGGCCTTCTCTAGGGCGTCCATCTGCGCGGCGGCGGCCGACACGAACACGTCGAGGTCGGCCCCGTTCCTGATCTGCGCCATCACCTGCCCGCTCGACCCGAACGAGAACTCGACGGCGTCGCCCGTGTCGGCCCGGTAGAGCGCGGCCACCTCGCCCAGCGCTTCCTTCAAACTGATCGCCGCCCCAACCCGAACCGTGTCGGCCGCCGCCGGAGCAGCGGCGAACAACACGAGGAACGCCAGGGTGCGGAACATGGACACGTGAGCCTCGATGCCAGGG